>NZ_NXBD01000001.1:0-577 GCF_002383965.1 Campylobacter sp. 110
AACGCTTTCCAAAATTTGCAGATTTACCAAAAATTTATGGGGGGGGGGTCTTATGGAGGATACCTATCTTTACTCATGGCAAAGATAGCTCCTTGGTATGTGGATGGCGTGATTGATAATTCGGGTTCGGCTTTGCCTTCTCCTATGTTTATTTTAGAAAGAGAAAGTGGACAATATGATTATTTTGAGGAATATCCACATAATAAAATAGGATTTTTTATTAAAACTTATTGGAATGCGGATATTAGTTCAAAATATTTTTTTCATACCGAGAATTATTTAATTAGAATAATTCCTAATTTAGCTCATTTAACTATACAAGCTAGTGTTAATAAAAATATTATTTTAGTATCTTATCATAGTTTAAAAGATCCATTTAATACAGCAAAAGATAAACAAACTCTTTTTTTAGCGTATAAAGAGCTAGGATATGACGCCACTTTACATTTAATAAAAGACGAAAGTGAGATTGATGGAAGATTTATAAAAGATTTAAATCATGGTATGAGGATTACTGATAAAGCCTTATTTAGAAAAGAACTTCCTTTAATGCTTGAAAAATTGCAAGGAAGAAAAT
>NZ_NXBD01000002.1:0-591 GCF_002383965.1 Campylobacter sp. 110
CCCCCCCCCATAAATTTTTGGTAAATCTGCAAATTTTGGAAAGCGTTTAACTAAATCTTTTAAAGCATTGATATGATCAATAGCTGCCATAATGCCATAGTTTTGATAATCTCCATTAGGTGGGATAAAAGTTGAAGTAAATTTCGCTTGATAATTTTGCGCTAGTTTTCCTTGTGATTTTAAAGTAGTAATATAATGATCTAAATGATGATAATATTCTAAAGCATTATTAGAATTTAAATTTCTACTATCAATGTTAAAATCATTCAATACTTTAGAAAAATTTTCCAGATCTTCTTCTAAAAATTTTGCACTTGCATCGTATTTTAAAACATCCGAACGCCTTTGGCAAAAACAATGATAAAAAACATTTATTGTCACTACATCAAAATTTTTAGCAATATAATTTCTATAAGAATCTAAAAAATATATATTTGCATTAGCTCCATAACCTCCTATGACAAAAACTATAGCTTTGAGATCTTTTTCATCATCATAACTTATGCGGTATTCAAGCTTACTGGTTCTTTTAATACCTAGCTCTACATCATCACAAGAATCAATTTCAAAGGTTTGATTTATGAGCATATA
>NZ_NXBD01000003.1:0-504 GCF_002383965.1 Campylobacter sp. 110
AGATTATCAAAACTATGGCATTATGGCAGCTATTGATCATATCAATGCTTTAAAAGATTTAGTTAAACGCTTTCCAAAATTTGCAGATTTACCAAAAATTTATGGGGGGGGGGTCTTATGGAGGATACTTGGCCTTGCTCATAGCAAAAATAGCTCCTTGGTATGTGGATGGTGTGATTGATAATTCGGGTTCGGCTGTTCCACCTTTAAATTATATTTTAGGAAGAGAAATGGAGAGCGGTTGTGATTATGTTTTAAATAGTTCGCATATTTTAATACAATGTTTTCTAAAAACCCATTGGACGCGTAAAGAAAATTCACCTTATTTTTTTAATAATGAAAATTATTTTATTAGAACATTATTAAATAAAGATCATTTGATTTTACAAAGTCAAAAAAATAAAAATATCATTTATGTGAGTTATCATAGTAAAGAAGATTCTTTAACTCCAGCAAATTTTAAAGAACAAACCATGCAAATATTAAAAATTTTAGGATATGATG
>NZ_NXBD01000004.1:0-672 GCF_002383965.1 Campylobacter sp. 110
AATATCCTTATCAAATTCCCCAAAATCATGATTAAAAAATTCAGCTGTAAATTCACTTCTTTCAAGCATGCAAACATAATCAGGCTTTATATTATGCTTCGCTAAAATAGGATAAGCACTATCGGCACAAAAAATCGTAGCTTTGCTAGCATACTTTTTTAATAAAGGCAATTGTTTAGTAAGGGATGGTCCTGTAGAAACAATGATAGCTGTATCACTTATACCCTTTCTTTTAGAAAGTAATTCTTTATAACTAGGATGAGTAATCATTTGAGGAAGATTATAAACAAATTGCTCTATGCCTTGAAGAGCATCAAGAGGATCATTACCATGAGAAACAATAGAATTTTTAAAATTTTCTGCTAATTTTTTATTCAATCCTAAAATATCTTCATGAAATCTTTCATAATAATGACTCATCAGTTCTAAAAAATAAATTCTAGAAAATTGAAAGAAAGGTTTAGAAGAGCAAAGTTCAGTATAATCTTGAGCTTGTAATTTATCATTTTCCAAAATCATCAATCTTGCACTTTGCAATTCACTTGAAAAATCTAAGATATGAAACATTATCCAAATGATTTCTATATCTTTTTCAAAAACAACAATATGTTGATGATTTTTATTTTGCAATAAAGCTTTAAATAAAATTCCATTTCCAAAACCATAAAAATA
>NZ_NXBD01000005.1:0-963 GCF_002383965.1 Campylobacter sp. 110
AAAAAGAATGGGGCAAGTATCCAAGTGAAAATGTTATAAGATTTATAGCAAGGAATTTTTATAATGTGCAAGATAGAAGTAAAATCAATATTTTAGAACTTGGTTTTGGAACAGGAGCTAATTTATGGTTTTGTGCAAAAGAAGGTTTTAGTGTAAGTGGTATAGAATGGAGCAAAACAGGATTAGAGCGTTTTAAAGCTCGTATGAAAGATGAGAATTTAAGTGATAAAATCAAGCAAATTGAACTGGGTGATTATATCGATAAATTAGATAGTTTTAAAGATGATAGTTTTGATGCGTGGATGGATAATTATTCCTTAGCTTACAATGATTTTGATAAAACTAAAAAGATTATAGACAAAGCGATGAAAAAACTCAAAAAAGGTGGGAAATTTCTTTCTGTAACTCCAAGTCTTTACAATGATGGTTTTGAAAAAGATGAGAGTTTGGGGTATCATTTAGTAAAACCTACAAGTGGAAGTGATGCTTGTACAGGTATTATAAGGTATTGTGATGAAAAAGATTTACGAAAACTTTATGAGAGTGCAACCTATAGTATTAGTGATATAAAAATTCACATACAAAAAAATTTAACCAAACAATTAAATGAACTTTTTATAGTTGAAGGATATAAAATATGAATATATGGGAACAAATTTTTTCTAAAAAAGAATGGGGCAAGTATCCAAGTGAAAATGTTATAAGATTTATAGCAAGGAATTTTTATAATGTGCAAGATAGAAGTAAAATCAATATTTTAGAACTTGGTTTTGGAACAGGAGCTAATTTATGGTTTTGTGCAAAAGAAGGTTTTAGTGTAAGTGGTATAGAATGGAGCAAAACAGGATTAGAGCGTTTTAAAGCTCGTATGAAAGATGAGAATTTAAGTGATAAAATCAAGCAAATTGAACTGGGTGATTATATCGATAAATTAGATAGTTTTAAAGATGATAGTTTTGATGC
>NZ_NXBD01000006.1:0-612 GCF_002383965.1 Campylobacter sp. 110
TTCCTTAGACGACATTATGACAGGCAAAGTAGATTTTGCAAGTTTATTAAAAGGTTATGCACAAGATGGCTGGCTTGATGCAGGTATTTATGCAATGGAAAAAGGAGTTGAATGGCAAAATGTATACGTAGGCAGTGGAATCTCTTTTGATAGAGAATTTCATCAAGCAAAAGCTAATGGTTGGAAAGCAAGCAGTGAAAGTATAAATTCTTATGTTGGATCTATAATGGATAGACTTAATAATCTTATAGGACAAACTAGGGTTTAAGGGTTATGGATAAGTAGGTTTAAAAACTTGTTTATCTATATAAAAAAATAGAAAAATCTAAATTAAGGAATTAATATGAGTATCTTTAGCATCAATGATAACTCAAACTATGGTTCTATACTTTCACAAGCAAAAGCTAATAAAGAAAGTAAAGAAAATTCTAAAATAAGTTTTGCTAATGCTTTTTTAAAACAAAATGCTAGTAAATTAAATGAAATTCAAAATGCAAATTCACAAACCCTAGTAAGAAGTGAAGTATTAAATTCTACTAATACAACAAATACTAGCAATAATACTAATTTTAGTATAAGTAGTAAGACAAGTTCTCCTAATTATGATATATC
>NZ_NXBD01000007.1:0-36776 GCF_002383965.1 Campylobacter sp. 110
TCCTTTCTAATGGTTGTAAATATTATCGTAATGATTATAATTATGATGTAAAAGACCCAGATTATGATTTTAACTTCGATGATAAACCCGAATTTGCATACTATGAAGATCAATTTAAAGCATATATGGGTGAAGAAAACTATAAAAAATTAAGACCTTATTTAGGTATGACAACTTATTATGTGTGTGAGGGTAAAAAATATCCTGTTGTTTTTGCTACCATGATAGATTATAAAGTAAAAAATTATGGATTATTTGGAGATGAAGGAAGAGGATTTAGCTTTTCAAGCATAAGTCGTAAAAGTGCAGGTGGAGGATCTTTTCATTATTTTACCAATGGTAAATTTATAAAAAGTGATGAAAAATATACAGGACAAAGTTACTGATGAATTCTAAAGAACCTATCTCTCAAATCAAAGACTAAAAATATAAACTATAAAGGATAAAAATATATGAAAAAACAAGCTCTATTGTTTTAATGATAAAGAAAAAGTTATACTGCTAACACTAAACCACAAAATTACATCTTAATTTTAATAAAATAGAGAGTCTAAGGAGATAACCCATGACATACATATTACTTCTTATTATAATTTCTACTATTCTTTCTTATCTTATATTAAAATTTATTTATAAAATCATCTTTAAATCTACAAAAAGCGTTTCAAAGTTTTTAGTCTTTCTTGGAAGCATAGGCTTAATTATCTTTTATTATACTCCTTATTCTTATTATTTAGAGCCTAGTTATTGGCAATTTAGGAATATGCGTAAGTTAAATGAACTTCCTAATAACGAAGAGAAATATAATAAGATTCTAGGGTATTTTGATAAAAAGTTAGGTGACATAGATGATTTTCGACATGTAAAAAAATATAGTATGATAGAAATGTGGCTTTATATATTACGATGATACTTACAAAACTCCTTCAAATTTTCAAGAAAAGATAGAGATGGATAATATTGCACTAAAAACAAAAAATATGCAAATGCCTTTACACAAGATTGTTGATATGCATAAGTCCATATTGGAATACTAGAAGGTATGTGTTAGAAGGCAATGAGGGTAATATGAATTTTGAGTTTATAGAGGATGAGCTCGCTTGTGGCAATCTTTATCAATAATAATATAAGGAATAAATAATGGCCAATAAAGAACTTATTAATAAACTAAGGGATATGGCGGAACTTGCACAGGCAAGTTATGGTTATTTTGATTTGGTAACACATGACAAGAATGATTTTTTCATTAAAATTAAAGATGAAACTACAGAATCTGCTTTCTTTAATAAACACATTACTCAAGCTAATGTCTTGGATATTAGTCATAAAAATTATAAGGCATATCAATATGACTCATCTTTAAAGAAAGATATTAAAATTGGCACTCTCAATGGCGACTTCTCCCCACTCCAAGCTAAACAATTCTTTTCTCGCTATGATTTATTAAAACATTGCCCCAATACAGATTCAGGTTTTTCTGCTACTTTGTTTAGAGAAAAAAGAAAACAAATTGATAGTAAAACAAAAGAAAAAAGCTATACCAGTGAATATGGCTATATCAATTATATTTTAGCCATTAGAGGAACAGAAATGAGCTCCTTTAAAGATTTGTTTGTAGCTGATGCTTCTTTAGCCATAGGCTCTATATCTAAAGTCCAATATGATGATATGATAAACTTTTATGAAACTTGTATTAAAGATTATCCACAAATCAAAGAAAAAGATTCTCTTACTATTACAGGACACTCTCTTGGAGGCTGTCTTGCACAACTCTTTGCTTTAAGTATCTGTGATGATAAGAATAGAAACAATATCAAAGCTTTATATACTTATAATACACCTGGAGCTAGAAAGATAGCACCTCCTTATGATTATATAGTAAAACTCTTTATATGTCACAGTAAAGAACAACAAGAAAGATTTATAAAAGAAGAAATAGAAAATATAGCAAATAGAGCAAGAGATTTGGCAAAGATAATATTTTCTTAGAAAGTAAGATACGAAAGATATTACACAAGATAATCCAAGAAAAACAAAGTCAATACTATGGGATAACAATGAGTCTTTCTACTCATACAACAATGATGACACTCGATATTAATGCTATCCCTATCTTAGCAGATATTGCACCATATTATAGACAACTTGCTTATAATAATATAGAATCTAAAGAGAGTGTATAAATGATAAGACTTAAAAAGATTCTAAAAAATCAAGTTTTATTCTACTTCCTTTGATAATTATATGGAGTATGATATTTGGTTGGGGGTGGTTTGCGCCTTATAACCTACAACCGAGTTATCACGAATTTAAAGAGATGTGTAAGCTAGAACCCAAAATATATCAGTCTAATGGTGGTAAGATAGACAAGGAATACTATAATAAATTATTAGCTTATTTTAACACAAATTTTGAAGAAGTTTTACAGGGAAATAAAGGAATGGCCAATGTTTCAAATAGTCAATATATCCAAAGAGAAAATATAGAATTATATAGTTTTAATGAAGATAGAGACAAAGGGCGTTTATCGTTTAGTCTAGGATTGGACATAGAAAAAAATAAAACTACTAATGAAATTTTACCATTAAAAAAAGTTTTTTTCTATGTAGAATGGCATAATAGAAGGAAGTATCTTACAACAAAGAGTGTTGCTTCTTATGAGCTTGAATGGCGTGAAAATTATGAAAATTGTGCTTATTTTAAAAAGGAAATAAAATGAACAATAAAGAACAGATTAAAAAGCTTAGAGACAATGCAGAACTAGCTTGGGCTAGTTATGGTTATTTTGACTTTATAGACAAGCAATATAGCTTTGATGAAAAGGATAAAGATAAGTTTAAAACTTTATATGCAAAAATAAATGATTTAAAGAAAAGCGATGAAAAAGTACAAAATGCCAAAGCTACCTACACCGACATTCTCAATATGGAATATAATTCCTTATTTGATGGCGAATTCTCCCCACTCCAAGCCAAACAATTCTTTGAAAGATATGATTTATTAATCCATCAACCAAATACAGAGTCAAGCTTTTCTACTGCTTTGTTCTATGATACACACAAAGATGGTTTCGTGGTGTGGTTTAGGGGAATAGAATGCGGATTTTAAAAATACTTTATATTTGTTGGATTATATTATGTGTTGTAGGTTGGTTTATATCTCCTATTGTTGGACATAATCCAGATAGATTTAAGGAATTTCTCATAGTGATTGGATGGATAATTTTGCCTCCAATAAGTAGTCAATCTATGGTTATTTTTAATAACAAGAATTAAAAAATATTTGATAAGGTTTCTTCTATTATTGTTATATTGTCCATTGGCAATTTTATTATATCTTATATTTGATTAAAAGGAAAAAGTATGAAGCAACAAATCAAGAATCTTAGAGACTATGCTGAGTTAGCTTGGGCAAGCTATTTCAACCTTATCTATATTGATGGACAAAAAACTAATGATTTCACAATAGGAACAGAAAGAATCTTAAAAGATAAAGAAAATATAGAAAAATTTGAATATTATAAAGCATTGTCTAAAGACTATAGAGATTATTTTATTTATGATGATTCGTTAGTTTTTTATCCAAAACTCAATGGTGAATTTAGAGAAATCCAAACACAAAATTTTTGCAAAACGCTATATAATCAAATTTCACCAACCCAATACTTTAAGTGGTTTTTCTGCTACTTTATTTTATGATAAGCAAAAAGATGAATTCGTGGTGGGATTTAGAGGGACAGATGGGTTTTGGAGTATGGATACTTTGGCGGACATAGGACTTACTTTTGGTAAAGGAGATTTTCAAGCTAATGCCTTAAAACAATTTTTATTAGATATGGCACCTATTCTAAATAATATAGATTCTAGTAAAATTACCTTTGTAGGGCATTCTCTGGGTGGATATTTAGCTGTTGTTGCAATGCAGTTTTGTGATACAATCGATAGAACACTTTGTACCGATTTTAATCAAATAAAATTTAGTGCTTCAAAAGTTTATACTTTTAATTCTCCTACCATAGATGGAATAGATAATATGCTAATGAGATTCTTAGCTAATTTGCTTGGAAATAATATTGTGGAGCAAATTTTAAATCCAGAAAAGATTGTTTGTGTATTTGATAATGGTGGAGTTGAAATCATTGCTTCAGCTCAATATGGTGCAAGCAATGCCTTAGATATATATACAGGGAAAAACGATCAGTCCATAAAACCTCTTGTTAATACTCTCTATTTTTATTCTTATCTTTTAGAGCTTAAGGAAAATGAAGATAAAATAATAAAAAATAATTCTTTAAAATAAAGTTTGGAAAATTTAAATCATTTTATGAAAAATATTCAAATTTATACAGAAACTTTTGTGTTAAAAAATAATGATATTAATAATAAAAATTTTGCTCGTAAAAATGGACCTCTTGGGCTTTTTAGAAGCTCCCCAGAAAAAATCAATCATTTTGAATACTTTCTTTCATTGATAGCCACTATAATGCAAGAAACCAATGATATTTTAGAAGAGCTTGGAGATAGTTATTATACAAGTTATAAAACTCCTATTATTAGTCAAACAGAAATTATAGATTTTATTTTAAAGGCGCAAGAAAAAGAAAAATATATTTTAATTCTTGATAAAAATGATTTTAATAAATACAGAAAAGATTGTTCCTTTATTAATAATCAAGAAAATTTAGCCCATAAAATTGCCATTGGGGAATTTAGAATTTTCATTGCAGTTTATAAAGATATGAAATGTCTTGAAAATATTAACAATATAACAAAAATATATGGATATAATTCAAAAGTTTATAGGCTAAAAGATCAAATTTGGGATGAGCGGTATTTAGGTGGAGTTTGTAAAATATCGCAAGCTTTATATTTTAGTGGAAAAGCCAAAATAGGTATTATTTAGGAAAATTATGATAGGTAGAGACTTTTTATATTCTATCCACAAAGATAAAAAAAGTATTTATTTTGTGAAAACAAAAGCATCATTGATTGTCAAAGCATTTATGAAGAACTTTATAAATTAGAAGTAACGACAGATTTTACTTTTGAAGAGTTGCAAAGCTATCAAGCTTATATCTTCCTAAACTCCACCCTCCTTACAGGCTCAAGTGAACTTTCTAATAATCCTTTTTACTTTGGAGAATTAGATCAAGATAATCTTATAAAACAAGATATACCCAGTTATTATTTTTCTCCCAAAGATGAAAGCAGTGGTTTAGGAAAACTTAGCATCTTTTATAAAAATGATGAACTTTGCTTGCTTAATTATTCTATTATAGAAAATTCTTTAAATATCAAATTAGAATGCTTAAGCAAACAAAGCTTAGAATACAAAGATTTAATTTCAAACACTCTAAAAGAACAAAAAACCACACAAGTAGATAAAAAACAAAGCATAGCTAAACTTCACGCTCTTTTAGAAAATCAAAACCTAGAATGTATCCATGGAGGCAAAGTCATACTTAAATCAAACAAAGGAAAATCCTTTAAAAGTGATGGTATCCCTATAATGCTAGAAAGTGATTTATTAAATTCTAGTATAGTAGCTTGTCCTCACACTATAGCTAATGTAAGTTATCCTTCTTGTACTAAGGTAGTGGATATTAAAGGCTCCTTATCTCAAAAGAAAGTAAATGGAGAATACGCTATAATACAAGAACTCATTTCAGCTTGTAAAACAGATGAAGGCTTTGCTTTAAAAGTAAACTTTACTCCCAGTAAGTTTAAATTTGATCACAGCTTTGATCCTAAAGAGGGCTTAGGAGAACAAAGTAAAAATCAAATAGAGTTAAAAGAAGCTATAATAAGACTTCATTATAAAAGTGATAGATTTCAAAAAGATAATTTACCTATCTATAATCTTTTAATCAATAATGAAAAAAAAGAACAAGATAAAGCTTTAAATGAATTTAATATAGATTTAAAAGATATAGAGGATCTAAATATTCTTAATCAATTCAAACAAGACTTTAGTAAAGATCATGAATTTAAAGAATTAAATCTTAGCTTTGATACTAATTTAATCAAGCTTTATTTCATTATCCCCAAAAACATTGCTAAGATTCATAAAAGTGCTTATAAAGAATTTGAAAACAAAGATCTAGGAGCAGGGTATTTTACACAGCTACATGAGTATGATAAAATCATCAAAAATGCTTTAGAAGATAATAAAGAATTAAACGAATATCATTTTAGTTTTTTAGCTCCTGCAAAAATGCAAAAGATTGATTTTGAAATTGCTAAGGCTTTAATGTTTATACTAAGGATTATTTTAACGCAAATAATAAAGATATGCTTATAAGTGATAATATAAAAGATGATACAAATACCACACAAGCTCACACCAATGAAAACTATAACAATACTCAAGAAATCATCCCTGATGATGTTATAAGAATACAAACACAAGATGGTGGTGGAGAGTTTATTGAGATAATATTTGATGAACTTAAAGAATGGGAAAAATCATCAAGCGGAGCCATAAAGCCTTTATTTACCCCATTAGAAGGTATAGTGGAAGATATTTCAAATTCACTTGAAAATGTCAGCATTATCGGTGATGCCTTAGCAATGCTTGGTGCAGTGAAAAATCCTAAAAATGCAAAAAATATTATTAAGAAAAAATCCAAATATGCCACTAAACAAGAAGCGATAGATGTCTTAAAAAATAAATACAATCTTAAGACTTCTAAAGAATTAAATAAAATGGGCTATAAGCAATTTATCGAAAATAACAATGTCTATATAGCTAAGGACAATAAACAAATAAAAGAAATATGGGATGAAATTACAAAAGATGCGACAATATTGCCGGATAAGGGAAATGGCATAAAAATGAGAAAATTAGATGATCAAACTATTATACAATATAAAAAAGCTTCTAAAAGTGGAGGCGAGACCATAGAGATAAATTCTAACAAACCAAGAGGAAATCTTAGAACAATACATATAGAAAATGGGGTGAAAAATGAAGTATAAATATATCAAATGGAATAAAGAAGAAAAATGTGCTATATTTTTTCTTGATATAGATTATAGCTTATGGAAGAAAACACAATTAAAAGAAAATGTCTACAATAATCCCTCTTTAATTATATCTTCTTTCCTGATAACAAAAATGGATATTTTAGAGTTATTTGAGTATTATATTTTATTTATTTGCGGAAAAAGCATGGGCACATCAAGATGGGAATGTAATAATTCAATTTTATTGGGTACTTGTAACATTGACAATCTTAGCAACCCTTTCTCTTTAAATACACCCAAACCTACCTATATAAGTGAATATATAAACATCTTAGGACAACTATTCTTAGCAGGATATATAGACTTTGGTTCTTATTGTGATGAAGAAGATAGAAATAAAATAGACTATCCCTCAAACTTATCTTATTATAAAGAAGATAAATACCAAGCTTGGATATATTTTAGAGATAATTTCTTTTATACTGATGCATTTTCAAAAGGATATTATGATGATATTTTAATCTATAAAGGCAAAGAATACACAGCAAATACTCTACCCAAACTTAAAAAAGGAGAAACAATTTATAGTACAATGCATAGTGCTGCTTCTTGGGATATGCCAAGATATTGGAGTGGATATAATATATGGGTAGCAACAACCCCCAAAGGCACAAAATACTTTAATGAAATTTTAGCTCCTAAATTTTACAACAAATACAAAGATTTAGAAGTAGAGATTGATGATAAGGGTAATATTATAAGATGGATAGGAAAAATTAATAGATGAGTTTATTTGGATTTTACATTGGATTTTACGAAGGATAAATAATGAGCGAAACTTATGAGATTTATACACCCGATGGATTAACATTAGATGTGGAAAAAGATACCAATAAAATACTATTTAAAGAAAATATTAAACCCACAGGCAATTATACCGAAGAATATTCCAAAGCGGTTTTTAAATCTTATTATATTATGAAAAACTCCCCCTACAAAGACTATAAACCAATATATTTAGATCCTAGCTTTTATACAGGACAAGCTTCTACTTTGCTTGAATTTAAAGAATGGCAAAACATTTATTTAAAAGATCCTATTAAGGGAAGTTTAGCTCCTTGGACTAAAGCAGAAAAAGCTTATTATAAATCTTTAAAAACTAAAAGAGAAAGATATAAATATCTAATTATAAGAAGTGGTATAAGAAGCACTGTTATAGATATACCCTATGATGCTTATGCTAATGTAGATGAAAAAGGATATTTAATCAATGAAGAATACGCCTATATTTATGATGAAGTTAACAATAATAAAGAAACCTTAAAATCTTCTCTTTTTAGACAAGAATGGGGTATAGCAGCAGGAATACTAGGAAAACCTGAATATTTTGTGCGTTCTAAAAATCATGGCTTTAATGCCAGAATGATACAATGTTTTATTTTATATATTCAACTCACAGGTGGAGGATATGAAGAATTAGGTATGAAAAGAGGAATTTATAATTATGCTAATAATCTTTTAGAAATAGGTATAGGTATGGCAGGGATACATAAAAATCCTTTAAGGGCTAAATTAGTAAAAGATTTAGCTAAAACTATACAGCCTGATGAATTTGGCATGCTACCTTTTATAGATGAGATTATAGGAGTAGATTGGGTGATTGATTTAAATAAATATGATTTTGCCTATGATGAAGAAGGTAGAATCATTTGGGCTTTATATAATGATATTGAAAAAGGTAAATTAAAAGATCCAAGAGATGTGGATTCTACCTCTGAAAGCAGGAAAGAATTTGATCATTATATGGATGGATATGTAAATGGAATGGTAACTAGATTTGATGTAGATATTAGAAACGAAAGAGATGAAAGATCTGCTAAACTGACTATGGATACCCTAATATTAAGTGCTAAACTCGCAGCCCTCACTCCTCCTCAAGGCTATCCTAATGCCCCTTATTATTTTACACCTGAAAGATTAGAATGGATTTATAAAAGAGGATATTTAGACAAACTCCTTGATCCAAGAATCCCTGCTATTTATAGATATAATTTCCCAAGATCCAAGAATCCCTGCTATTTATAGATATAATTTCCCAAGGGAGCTTAGAGCTAAAATTCTAAAATTTGGCGAAGAAAATGGCATTAAAGATTAAAGAATCACTCAAAATCTTTAATATACTTTTCCAATGCTTTTAGAGTAAGATTCTCAAAAAGAATCTTATCTTCTTTAATATTGTTTTGTATGGCAGCTTCAAGATATCTTAAAAAGTAAAACTGCAGTTTAATTTTAATTTTTATAATAATGTAAAGCTTGATTACTTTTTAAATAGGGATAAAATTTCATTTAGATATGTTTAAAATTAGAAAAATTTAACATATTTTTTGATACATTAGTTTTTGATTGAATTTTTGACAAGAGGATTCTAAAATGAAAATACGCATATATTATGAAGATACAGATGCTGGAGGAGTAGTGTATCATAGTAATTATTTAAAATTTTGTGAAAGAGCAAGAAGTGAAATTTTTTTGCTAAAAATGTACCGATTTTTGATGCTAATAAGGGACATTTTTTATTAACAAAAGCAAATTGTTTTTTTATAAAGTCAGCTAAACTTGGTGATATTATAGAGGTTAAAACAAAGCTTTTAAAAATAAAAAATGCTTCAGTTGATATTGCGCAAGAGATTTATAGAGATGAGATTTTGCTTTTTAAGGTTGAACTTACCCTTGCGTATATTCAAAATGAGAAGCCTGCTAAGATAGATGCGGGAATTAAAAAGCTTTTTGAAGAATTATTTTAATTCTTCAAAACTAGCTTTAGATCCTTTCATGAGGCGAACTTTATATAAAATTTGAGAATTTTGAATTTTTTCATCAAAAAGGCTATCGCTTTTGGTATTTAAAAATTGAGTGTAAAAATAATCTGTTCCTATGCTCGTAGCATATGCTATCCAGTTGTAATCTATGCTTTGATTAAAAATTTCGTTTAGATATGATAGATTATCATCGTGATTATCAATAGAATTTGCAAGAATAAAATTTTTACGGTCCCCTTCTTGAGTAAGACTTAAAAATGTAGGATTATAATTGATTTGAGTTGATAAGAGCACAAAAGGTTGGATGTTATATACGCGTAATTGAGAGCTTATAAGTGCTGTTTTGATTAAAGGAGTGTTGAGAAATATTGAAGCATTATTTAAACTGCCTTGCGAGCGTAAGAGTCTATAAAAATCAAGTTTTTCTCCCTCAACACGATAAAATCTTGTATTTGCATTTTGTTCAAGTACGCGAGAATTTAAATTACTCGAAAGCATAGATCCATCGCTAAAAGCCGCTATATCGGAATTTGCCTTGTTTAAAAGCGCTAACACTTGAGCATCGTAATCTATGCTTCCAAAGATTATATTTTTGTTTAAATTTGAAAAAGAAACATTATTTTTATGAAGAGTAGGGATGAAAATTTTCATATCTCCTGAATAATCTTTTAATTGATTCACGCCTTTAAGTGTTAGTGCAGCAATAGCGTATTGATAGCCTTGAGCTTGAACTTGCTCGAGTGTTGAACGAATTTTATCATTGTCTTCTGTGCCGGTTAAAAAAACTTTAACTTTAATTTCGGCCCTTTGGCTTAAAAGATAGGCAATGCTTGAGTTGATTATGGTATTAGAATAACTTTTTATAGTTTTTTCAGGTATGATGATGGCAAGCTTTACAGAAGTGATTTTTTGTAAATTTTTGTCAAAATCCGTAATAGAATTTAAAAGTTTGGCATAAATATTTGATAAAAATTGATCATGTTGATCAACAAATTCGCTCAAAAAACTAAGATAAAGCCTTGCCTCTAAAAGTTCTAGTAGGCAGTTTGAGTCACATTCTTGTGTGCTTATTTTTGGATAAAAATTTTCAGCAGGTTTAACATCGACTAATTTTTGCTCCTTGGCAAAAACAAAGCCAAAGCATAAACATAAGATTAAAAATATTTTCTTCATAAAAACCCTTTAATTTTTTTTAGATCTTGTATAAAAATTTTTTCACAGCTTGGATTTTTTTCTATAAATTCAAGCTCAAAACTTGCCATTATAAAGAAATTTTTATAAGCAAAGATTTCTCCTCTAAGAGCGTTAAAGTCTGAAAAACCCAAGCTTTTAAAAGGATACTCACCTAAACAAAGAATCATTTTAGGCTGGACAAGTTCTAACTCATTCCAAAAAAATGGCAAGCAAGATTGTAGCGAAAAATCATCAAATTTTCCATTAGAAAAACATTTAAAAAGATAAGAAAAATAAAATTCTTTCTCGCAAAGTCCTAAAATTTCTTTGAGATAAAATTTTAATCTTTCTCCTTTTTTTGAATTTAACAAAACTCCTTTTTCATTTTCATTTTTATGCGCTAGTGTATCAACGATCATAAGAGAAGCATTTTTTATCTCATTTTCCATAAGCGTAAAGCAGCGTGATTTGGAAAAATGACACAGAGTGCATTCTTGGATGTTTTTTCTTAAATCTTTAAAATTTTCTATTTTTGAATAGCGTTTTAAATTCTCATCCGTAAAATCATAACCCATGGCCTTTAGATAATGTAAAGTTCTTATCATAGCTCACAAAGTTTTTCTAAATTTTCTCCACTTAAACGATAGTTACGCCATTGTTTTAAATGCTGCGCTTTCAGACCCTCATAAAAATTTATACCTAAAATATTTTCATTTAAACACACCCAATCAAGTCTTTTTAAATTCTCTTTTTTGCATATTTGTCCCAAAAATTTAAAAACTGCTCGCCCATAACCTTTCTTGCGAAAATTTTTTCTTATGTAAATATCTTCTAAATAAATTCCACCATTTCCCAAAAAGGATGAAAAAGTATAAAAATAAATCATATATCCTATGATATTTTCATCTTCTTTAAGTAAAAATGCTCGGGCAAATTGATTATCAAATAAAGAAGTTTCAAGTTTTTCTTTTGAACATTGTAAAGAATCTTCCATCTCTTCGTATTGCGCAAATTCTTTAATCATTTCAAGCAAAATATCCAATTCTTCACGCTTGAGTGTTGTAATTTCAAATTTTGGCATTTTTTAAATATTCCTTTGTTGATTTAATTTTGCAAATTTATCAAAATAAAATAAAAAATACTCTTAATTAAAAGCAATTTATAAGTAAGATTAAGATAAAATACAAGCTTATTTTATATTTTTTTAAGGAAAATTTAAATGAAAAGAACTTATCAGCCACATGGTACTCCAAGAAAACGCACTCATGGTTTTCGCGTTCGTATGAAGACTAAAAATGGTCGCAAGGTGATCAACGCAAGACGCGCTAAAGGTAGAAAAAGACTCGCTGTGTGAAAACTTTTGGTAAATTCAGCGAAAACGAAGAATTTTCAGCCGTATATAAAACAGGTAAAAAGTGGTATTGCGATGGCATTATCATCTTTTATCTTAAAAATGATGAGCAAAAAATGGCAGTTGTTGCTAGTAAAAAAGTTGGAAAAGCAGTGATTAGAAATCGCTCAAAACGTATTTTAAGAGCTTTATTTACTCAATTTGAAAACAAGCTTCAAAATGGAAAATATATTTTTGTTGCCAAAAGTGAAATCACTCAATTTCCTTTTTCTAGATTAGAAAAAAATCTAAAATGGGGATTAAAAAAACTAGAATGTTTAAAATAGTATGTTTAAAAACTCTTCGCTTTTATCAAAAATTTTTAAGCCCTTTAAAACCCCCTGTTTGTAGATATTATCCCACATGTTCAGAATACGCCTTTTGGCAATTTCAAAAAAGAAATTGTATTCTTGCATTTTTTTCAAGTTTTTTTAGAATTTTAAAATGCAATCCTTTTTTTAAAGGGGGATTTGACTATCCAAAAATTACTAAAAATATTACTTCTTGCAATCTATGTTTTAAGCCTATTTTTTTGGCGCAAAAACAGCTTTATTTTTTATATATACCCCACCATCAGGATAAAAGCTTTTATCTTGTTAAAATTATCTTTCAAAGGACAAATAAGTGAATAATTCGAATAATATTTTTCAGCAAAAACGCATTCTTTTAGCTGTGGTTATTTCTTTTTTATTTTTTGTTGTGTATGATTATTTTTTTATACCTAAGCAACAAATAAAATTAGAGCAAAACATTACTACTACACAAGCTGATTCTCAAAACGCAACCAATATCAATGCTCCACAACAAAATGCACAAGCGAATTTAAATGTAGCTGCAACTAGCAATACAATACCTCAAGATAAAATCATTGCCGATATTAAAAGCGAGCATTTTGAAGCGCAGATTGACTCTTTAGGCAGAATTGTAAATTTTTATCTTCAAGATAAAAAATACCAAAATGAAAAAGGCGAAGCTACCAATCTTATAACTAAAGGAAATTTGCCTTATCCTTTAGAGATGCGTTTTAGCGATCCTGCTATCAATACACAAGCCTTTAGCGTGCCTTATGCTGCGGATATGAGTGAAGTTTTTATCGATGAAAATGGCAGCAAGACACTAAAACTTACCCAGCAGCTTTCAGATTTAATTGTTGAAAAGAAAATCACTTTTTATTCTAAGGGTAATTACGATATTGAAGTTAAACTAAACAAAGATATAAATTATTTCATAAGTCCAGGTTATCGTCCAAGCATAGCAGTAGATAGCT
The DNA here is from genome assembly GCF_002383965.1 of Campylobacter sp. 110. Taxonomy (NCBI): domain Bacteria; kingdom Pseudomonadati; phylum Campylobacterota; class Epsilonproteobacteria; order Campylobacterales; family Campylobacteraceae; genus Campylobacter; species Campylobacter sp. 110. The sequence continues at coordinate 13,615 of NZ_NXBD01000007.1, forward strand.
ATACAGTTCATGGAGCTTTGGTTATGGATGATCAAGAAACCATCCATACTTATGAAGATGGCGATATGAACAAGGATGAGAATATTAAAAATGCTTGGATGACTTCGGCTTTTGATAGATATTATGCTACCTTCTTTTATAATTTTGAAAAACCTTTAAATGTAACTATCAGTAAAGATACTCAAGATAATCCTTTGGTATTTGCGATGAGTGATAATGAATTTAAAGCCGGTGGTTATATAGGCCCTAAAGAACATGTGATTTTAAGATCTATAGATCCGCGTCTTGAAGCTGTTGTAGAGTATGGTTGGTTTACTTTTATAGCTAAGCCTATGTTTGAATTTTTAAATTTTTTACATAATCATATAGGAAATTGGGGTTGGGCTATTGTTATAATGGTTTTAATTATTCGTATAATTTTATTCCCATTAACCTATAAATCTATGATTTCCATGAATAAACTTAAAGACTTAGCACCTAAAATGAAAGAATTAAGAGAGCGCTATAAAGGCGATCCTCAAAAAATGAATATGCACATGATGGAGCTTTATAAAAAACATGGTGCAAATCCTATGAGCGGATGTTTGCCTATACTTTTACAAATTCCTATTTTCTTTGCTATTTATCGCGTATTACTCAATGCTATAGAGCTAAAAGCTGCCCCTTGGGCGTTTTGGATACACGACTTATCGGTAATGGATCCTTATTTTATTTTACCTATTTTAATGGGCGTAACGATGTTTTTACAACAACTTATTACCCCTATGACCATACAAGATCCTATGCAAGCTAAGATTATGAAATTTTTACCAGTGATTTTTACTTTTTTCTTTATCACTTTCCCAGCAGGACTTACTCTTTATTGGTTTGTTAATAATCTTTGTTCTTTGGTACAACAATGGGTAATCAATAAAATGTTTGCAAAAGAACATCACAAAAAACAAGCGGAGTGAAAAAATGAGAATTGAAGCAAAAGATCTTCAAAGTGCATTAACAGAAGCTTCAAAAAGCCTTGAATGCTCGGTTATAGATTTAGAATATGAAATCATTCAGCATTCCAAAAATGGATTTTTAGGCTTTTGGCGCAAAAATGCTATCATCGAAGCTAGAGCTAAAAAACAGCCTTATAGTAAAAAAAATTCTAGAAAAGATTTTAATGCGTCCAAAAATGATGTTCATAGAAATTATGAAAAACCTTACCGCAAATTCGATGATAGAAGTAAAATAGACAATAAAAAAGAATTTGAAGTAGAGGCTAGAGAAGTTAAACCTAAAGAGAAATATGTCGTCAAAAGCGATGGAATTTTTGATAGCTTTCACAAAGAAAGCGGAGGAACTCGCAATAAGGAAGATATTTTAGATGAAATTCGCATACAGCTAGAGAATTTATTAAAAGCAACTTGTTTTAATATCTCTTTAGTGGAGTTAAGAATGTATGATGAAGAAAGCGTTTTTATCCGTTTAGATGGTGATGATGCAGCCTTGCTAATTGGCAAAGAGGCTCATCGTTACAAGGCTATTTCTTATCTTTTGCATAATTGGATCAACCTCAAATACAATCTTTTAGTTCGTCTTGAAATTGCACAATTTTTAGAAAATCAAATTCAAGGAATGCAAATTTATCTTCAAGGTGTAATTGAAAAAGTTAAAATCAATGGAAGAGGTCAGACAAAACCTTTAGACGGAGTTTTGATTAAAATTGCTTTAGAAAAATTAAGGGCTGAATTTCCAAATAAATATGTAGGTATCAAACAAAACAACGATCAAAGATATGTTGTAATTAACGATTTTTTTAAAAAAGATGAATGATACTATAGTAGCTATTGCAACTGCCCATGGAGTGGGTTCTATCTCGATTATAAGATTAAGCGGGGAAAGAGCGCTTGAAATTGCTTTAAAATTAAGCAAAAAAAATGAACTTTGCCCCCGCTATGCAACATTTACGAAGCTTTTTAATCAAAAAAATGAATTTCTTGATGAAGCTATTGTGATTTATTTTAAAGCTCCTTTTAGTTTTACAGGTGAAGATATAGTTGAATTTCAAGTGCATGGTGGTTTTAGTGTAAGTGAAATTTTACTTGAAGAATTGATAAGCTTAGGAGCAAGATTGGCCGAACCTGGAGAATTTAGCAAAAGAGCTTGCTTAAAAGGTAAAATGAGTCCTTTAAAAGCTTTAAATATACAGGATTTAATCTTAGCAAAATCTGCAAATGCAGCAAAGATTATCGCAAGAAATATGCAAGGAAGCTTAGGTGAACTTCTTGATAAAATTCGCACAGATTTGGTGAAAACTTTAGCTTTTGTGGAAACGAGCATTGATTATGCTGATGATGATTTACCTTCTGATTTGTTAGAACAAATTAGCACAATGTGCGAAGAAAATTCTGAAATTCTAAAAGAAATTTATACACTTTCAGAAAGTAAAAAAGGATTGATAGAGGGTTTTAAAATCGCTATTGTGGGTAAGCCTAATGTTGGAAAATCTTCTCTTTTAAATGCTTTACTTTCTTATAAAAGAGCTATTGTTTCTGATATAGCTGGAACGACTCGTGATACTATAGAGGAGAGTTTTAAGTTGGGTACGCATTTATTGCGTATTGTTGATACTGCAGGAATTCGAGAAAGCAAAGATGAAATCGAGCAAATCGGTATAGAGCTTAGTAAAAAGAGCATTGAAGATGCAGATATTATCTTAGCTATTTTTGATAACTCAAGAAAAAAAAATGAAGAGGATGAAAATATTTTTAAGCTTTTAAGTCAAAGCGATAAAAAGATTTTTTATCTTTTAAATAAAAGTGATTTAAAAACTCAATTTGATAAACCTTGTGATATTGATTTTATAGAACTTAGTGTTCAAAACGATATTCAAATTTTAAAAGAAAAGCTTGAAAAATATTTAAATTCGCTAGATAGTGATGGATTTTTAGTTAGTTCTATCGCTCTTATTAATGCTTGTAAAATTTCAAGCGAAGCGATTTTAAGGGCTAAAGAATTACTCAGTGAAAATTCTTTAGAGTTGTTTGCCTTTGAGCTAAATTTAGCTATTGGCGAACTTGCAAAATTTACTAAAGATTTCGATAGAAATGAAATCTTAGATGAAATGTTTGGTAATTTTTGTTTAGGAAAATGAAAGGATAAAAATGGACAAAGAAACAATAAAAGCACATAAAATCAGCGATGAGGAATATGAACAAATATTAGAAATTTTAGGGCGTGAGCCAAATTTACTTGAACTAGGTGTCATTTCTGCGATGTGGAGCGAGCATTGTTCTTATAAATCCAGTAAAAAATATCTCAATGGTTTTCCAACAAAAGCTCCTTGGGTGATTCAAGGGCCAGGTGAAAATGCAGGGGTTATCGATATAGGTCAAGGCATGGCAGCCGTTTTTAAAGTAGAAAGTCACAATCATCCTAGTTTTATAGAGCCTTTTGCGGGTGCGGCTACAGGAGTAGGGGGAATTTTGCGTGATGTTTTCACCATGGGTGCAAGAGTGGTTGCAGGGCTGAATTCTTTAAAATTTGGCGATATTCATGATGAGAAGTGCGGCAAACATCAAAAATACCTTGTTAAAGGGGTTGTAAGTGGAATTTCTCATTATGGAAATTGCATGGGAGTGCCAACTATAGGTGGAGAATGTGCTTTTGATGAGTGTTTTAATGGAAATATTTTAGTCAATGCTTTTGCTTTGGGTATTTGTAAAAGCGAAGATATCTTCTATGCTAAGGCTGAAGGCATAGGAAATCCTGTGATTTATGTAGGCTCTAAAACGGGCCGAGATGGGTTAGGTGGAGCTGTAATGGCAAGTGATAGCTTCAATGAAGAAAGTAAAAGTTTAAGACCTACTGTTCAAATTGGCGATCCTTTCAGTGAAAAACTTTTAATGGAAGCTTGCTTGGAGCTTTTTAAAACAGATTATATTGTAGGTATTCAAGATATGGGTGCAGCAGGACTTACTTCAAGCTCTTTTGAAATGGCAGGAAGAAGTGGTAGCGGTATGAAGCTTTATCTTGATAAAACTCCTATGAGAGAAAGCGGTATGACGCCTTATGAATTAATGCTGAGTGAGTCCCAAGAAAGAATGTTAATTTGTGCTAAAAAAGGCTATGAAGATAAGGTTATAGAAATCTTTAAAAAATGGAATTTGGATGCTGTGGTTATGGGTGAAGTAACTGATACTGGAAAAATGGAGCTTTTTTGGCATGATGAGCTTGTAGGGCTTATACCTATTGATCCTTTGAGTGAAAAAGCGCCGATTTTAGATCGTCCTGTGAGTGAACCAAAGTATTTAAATGAAATTAAAGATTATAACTTCACGCTTAAAATGTCTCAACAAGAGCTTTTTGAAAAAATGCTAAAAAATGAAAACATTAACAACAAAGCCTTTATTTATGATCAGTTTGATTCTAGTGTGCAAACAAATACTATAAAAGCAGATGGAGCTTTAGGTGCGAGTGTGATACGCATCAAAGAAAATGGTGCAAGTGTAGCAATGGCTATAGAGTGTAATTCGCGTTTAAATTATGTAAATCCTAAAACTGGAGCCGCTTTAGCAGTCGCAGCAGCAGGTAGAAAGGTAGCTTGTACGGGCGCAAAGCCTTTAGCGATTAGCGATTGTTTAAATTATGGTAATCCTCAAAATCCTGAAGTAATGTGGCAGTTTGCGCAGGGTTGTGAAGGGATTAAACAAGCTTGTAAAGAATTAAACACTCCCGTAGTAAGTGGTAATGTTTCACTTTATAATGAAACTGAAGGTGTTAGCATATTCCCAAGTCCAACTATAGTTAACGTGGGCGTTTTAGAAGATGCAAATAAAACCCTAAAAGCAAATTTTGAAAAAGAAAATACTATCGTTTATCTTTTAGGTGAAAGTTTTGGAGAATTTGCGGCTTCAATGGCTATGAAAATACAGGATAAAAAGGTAGCAGGTAGTCTTAAAGAGCTTGATTATAAGGCTGAACTTGCACTTTGGAATTTGCTTTATACAGCAAATCAAAACTCCTTGTTTGAATGTGCTAATAGCGTGGGCGTAGGTGGTATTGCTATGACTTTAGCAAAAATGTTTGCTATTTCTAGTATGGGTGCAAATTTAAATAGTGGCTTTAGTGATGAAAAAATGATTTTTGATGAAAGTGCTAGCCGTGCTATCGTAGGCCTTGATAAAGAAAATGAAGAAGCATTTTTAAAACTAGCACATGAATTGGGTGTAAAAGTTACAAAACTAGGTTTTAGCACTAAAGAGCAAAGTTTTAAACTTGATAGTATAAATTTAAGCAAAGACGAACTTAATAAACTTTATTTTGATAGCTTTAAAGAGCAAATTCAATGATATTTGTTTTAATTATTTTAACTATCTTAGTGTTTTATTGGTATTATAAAACTTGGGGAAAGCAAGATTTTTTAAATTCAGCCACGCGAGGAGCCAAAGGTTTTGCTAAAGGCTTTGCTCGCGGAGTTATGGAAGAGAGGATAGACGAATTTAAAAGGCGTATGAATTACTATGTCATCGCACTTTTGGCAAAGATAGCAAAAAGTGATGGTAGGGTAAGCGAAAATGAAGCAGAAATGATCAGTCAAATTTTAGATGCAAACGCCAAAGACGAAAGAGAAAGGGCTTTTTTAAAAGCAAGCTTTAATGAGCATAAAGAAAATATCCACGATGCTTTTTATGTGGCAAAGGATTTTTTAAAAGAAGTTCCTTTACCGAAAAATGAACGCTTTAATGTGCTTCGCGTACTTGTGTTTATGGCCTTGGTTGATGCAGATTTTAGTGCAAAAAAGCGTGAAATTTTAGAGCAGATTGCAAAAGCTTTTGATATTGCAAAAAGTGAGCTTGATAATTTTATTGCGAGTATTTCAAATTTAAAAAGTACTAAAAAAGAACTAAGCCTTGATGAGGCTTATCGTATTTTAGAGCTTTCAAATAATGCGGATTTAAACGCGGTAAAAAAACAATATAGAGCTTTAGCTAAAAAATATCACCCTGATATTTTAAATGCAAACAATGTCAGCGAAGAAGAGCTTAAAAAAGGTGTAGAAAAATTTCAAAAAATCAACGAAGCTTATGAAAAAATTAAAAAGCATTCAGAAAAATGATTTTAAAAGAAAAATATTTTCCTTTAAGAATCTTATCTAAGAATGAGTGGACTTTATCTAGTATAAATTAAATTTATAAAAATATTTCAAACGAAATTTAAAAAAAGGAGTGAATATGAGAGCGTTATTAAGTGTGAGCGATAAAGAAGGTATAGTAGAATTTGGCAAAGAGCTTGAAAATTTAGGCTTTGAGATTCTTTCAACAGGTGGGACTTTTAAGTTTTTAAAAGAAAATGGAGTAAAGGTTGTAGAAGTGAGTGAATTTACAAAAAGTCCTGAGCTTTTTGAAGGGCGCGTAAAAACTTTGCATCCAAAAATTCACGGCGGAATTTTACATAAAAGAAGCGATGAAAGTCATATCAAGCAAGCAAAAGAAAATGGAATTTTAGGCATTGATTTAGTTTGTGTAAATTTATATCCTTTTAAAAAAACCACTATAATGAGCGATGATTTTGATGAAATTATCGAAAATATCGATATAGGTGGACCTGCGATGATAAGAAGTGCAGCAAAGAACTATAAAGATGTGATGGTACTTTGCGATCCGCTTGATTATGAAAAGACGATTGAAGCTTTAAAAAAGGGTGAAAATGATGAGAAATTTCGCCTAAATTTGATGATAAAAGCTTATGAGCATACGGCAAATTATGATGCTTATATTGCAAATTATATGAATGAAAGATTTAATAGGGGGTTTGGAGCGAGTAAATTCATAGTAGGTCAAAAAGTTTTTGATACAAAATATGGCGAAAATCCACATCAAAAAGGAGCTTTGTATGAATTTGATGCCTTTTTTAGTACCAATTTTAAGGCTCTAAAAGGCGAGGCAAGTTTTAACAATCTTACTGATATTAACGCAGCTTTAAATTTAGCAAGTAGTTTTAATAAGGCTCCTGCTATTGCTATCGTAAAACATGGTAATCCTTGCGGTTTTGCTATAAAAGAAAATTTAGTACAAAGCTATATACATGCTTTAAAATGCGATAGTATAAGTGCTTATGGAGGAGTGGTTGCTGTAAATGGAACCCTTGATGAGGCTTTAGCAAATAAGATCAATGAAATTTATGTAGAAGTGATTATCGCAGCAAATGTAGATGAAAAAGCTTTGGCTGTATTTGAGGGTAAAAAGCGTATTAAAATCTTTACTCAAGAGAGTCCTTATTTGATTAGAAGTTTTGATAGTTATGATTTTAAACATATTGATGGGGGTTTTATATATCAAAATAGTGATGAAGTGAGTGAAGACGAGCTTAAAAATGCCAAGCTTGTAAGTCAAAGAGAAGCAAGTCAAGCAGAAATTCAAGATCTTGAGCTTGCTATGAAAGTTGCAGCTCTTACAAAATCAAACAATGTTGTTTATGTAAAAAATGGCGCTATGGTAGCCATAGGAATGGGTATGACAAGTAGGATTGATGCGGCTAAAGCAGCTATTGTCAAAGCACAAGAAATGGGGCTTGATTTGCAAGGTTGCGTTTTAGCTAGTGAAGCCTTTTTTCCTTTCAGAGATAGCATAGATGAAGCAAGTAAAGTAGGGGTTAAAGCCATAGTAGAACCAGGTGGAAGCATAAGAGATGATGAAGTGATACAAGCAGCAAATGAGTATGGTATAGCGCTTTATTTTACAGGAGTGAGACATTTTTTACATTAATTGAGTGTGTTAAAATAAGATATAATTTATATTGTTTAAATAATTTTAAACAAAAATAAAGTAAAATAAAATAAATTTTTAAAGAAAGAAAAAAAATGTTTAGAACTATAGGTTTTAAAGTTTCTGCGGCGATTTTTGTTGTTTTGGTGTTGAGTTTTATTGCTATGCAATTGATTTTAAATTTAGACTTTAAAAATACCGCAGATAAGATGAGTAAATCTAATTTAAATACCGTTAGTTCTTCTGTCTTTCAAACCATGAGAATGGCTATGAATTTAGGTGATCCTGAAAAAATTCAAGAAGCCATTGAAGATGCTAAAACGATAGAAGGTATTAGTGATATTAAAATTTACCCTTCGAAAGAAACCATAGAACTTTTTGAGATTAAAGACCCTAAAATTTCACAAGAAAAGCTCATTATAGATCAATTTACACAGCCTAATTTAATTTCTTTAGAGCAAAAGCTTGATAATATTAATCACCTAAGGCTTATTCGTCCTTTGATCGCAGATGAGAGTTGTATAGTTTGTCATGCCAATGCAAATTTGGGTAGTGTTTTGGGTGTTATGGATGTATATCATTCTTTAGAAAACATAGAAAAAGATATTGCAAAAACGAGTAGATCTTATATAGTGATTTTTACTATAGCTTTAATTTTTACGCTTGTAGTAGTACTTTTTGTGCTTAAAATGGTTGTAGGAAATCCTATTATGGAACTTTTAAGCCATGCCAAAGAATTAGCACAAGGAAGTGGGAATTTAAGAGCTAGGATAAGGGTTAAAGGGCGTGATGAAATCGCTAAAGCATGCGAGTATATTAACCAATTTATAGAGAAAACTCAAAAAACAGTAAGCAGTGCAAGTCTTAACTCCAAAAATGTAGAAAAACAAAGCATACTTTTAAATTCTAATGCTATAGAGCTTAATGAAATTTCAACTTCTAGTCATCAAAAGATAGATTCTAGTTTTAAGCTAGGCGTTGATATAGGGGCGGATTTGGATGAAATATCTAATCTTTCTAGCGATGCAAATAAAGCAAATGATAAATCTTATCAGCTCTTAGATCAGATGATACACTCACTTCTTGAAATTGATAAAAAAGTAAGTGATTTAGTGCAAAATGAAAACAACTTGGCACTAAAAATTGAAAATATGGTCAAATATGCACAAAATATACAAAAAGCTACACAAATGATGGGCGAAATAGCAGACAAAACCAATCTTTTATCTTTAAATGCAGGTATAGAATCTGCTAGAGCGGGTAGTTATGGTAAAGGTTTTTCTGTCATTGCTGAAGATATTAGAGCTTTGGCTAATAATAGTGAGGAATTTTTACACAATGTAGAGCTTATAATCAAAGAACTCCTAGAGAGCATACAAGAGGTTACTAAGGAGCTTAAGGAAAATTCTCATAGTATTTTTTCACTCAATGAAAATACCCATTTGCTTGCAAGTAGTGCAAACGAAGTAAAACTTTGCAATCAAGATTCTAAAAATCTTGTGACCCAATGCACTCAGAGGATTAAAATTTCGCAAGAAAATATTCAAAATTTACTTATGCATATGCGAGAAAATGTTGAAGCAAGCGGTAAAAATGAGGAAATCTCTAAAATTCTACTTCAAGTCGCAGATGAGTTAAAAATAGTGTGTCATAATTTAGAAAGTGAATTGAGTCAATTTCAAATTTAAAGGAAAAATATGAAAAAAACTTTGCAAATTGTTTTAGCTGCAGCTTTTTTTGCTGGTTGTGCTAGCACTTCTGTAAATTCAAAGTCAACTTCTAAAATCAGCAATGAATTTATGCAAAATCAGCTTTTTGAAATAGATAAAATCGTAGTTAATGGTAAAACCTTTGATCCTAAAAATGCTGAAGAAAATCCAAATATCAGTTTTGAAAATAATAAATTTTATGGTTATGCAGGATGTAATCGTTTCTTTGGTTCTTATCAAAGTAATGAAAATACTTTAGAAATTCAAGGAGATCGTGTCGCTTCAACTCAAATGCTTTGCCATCCTTTGGATGTTATGGAATTTGAAAATGCTTTTCTTTCAAATTTTAAAGGAAATTTTACAATTTCAAATAAAAATGGCAAATTAATCCTTAACAACGGCGAGATGGAAATATTCTTTAAATAACATGTCACACTCCTTAGTTAGGAGTGTTTTTCTTCGACTTGACAAAAAACTAAAAAATGATACAATTATAATTTTATTATCAAAAAAGGTAGCTAAATGATAAAATCAATTCCCGAATGGAGTGAGCAAGAATATTTAATGCTTTCCTTACCTCATGAAAAGAGCGATTGGAAGCCTTATTTAGGAGAGATTATACAGACTTATAAGGCATTTGTTAAAGCAGCAAGTGAATTTCAAAAGGTTTTACTTATCGCTCCTAGTAAAAGCGACTTTGCTCCATTTGAAAATATAGCAAATGTAGAATTTTTTGTATGTGATACTAATGATACATGGATACGCGATTTTGGTGCTATTGATATTTTAGAAGACAATCGTTTAAAAGCTCTTGATTTTACTTTTAATGCTTGGGGAAATAAATTTCAAAGCGAGCTAGATAATGAAGTAAATTCTAAACTTTTTAAAGAAAAATTTAATGAAAAGCTTACAAAAATCGATTTTATTTTAGAAGGCGGAAGTATTGATTTTAATGGCGAAGGTGTAATGCTTACAAGCTCCAATTGTCTTTTAAATGAAAACAGAAATTCTCATTTAGACAAAAGCCAAATTGAAGCAAAATTAAAAGAAATTTTTGGCTTAAAACAAATTATTTGGCTAGAAAATGGTTTTATAAAAGGTGATGATACAGATCATCATATCGATACTTTAGCAAGATTTATCGATAAAAATACTATAGCGCATTCTATTTGCGAAGATGAAAAAGATGAGCATTATATACCCTTGCAAAAGATGAAAAAAGAACTTGAAGCCACAGGGTTTAATTTAGTAGAGCTACCCTTGCCAAAGCCTTTGTATTATGAAGAAAGAAGACTTGGAGCCACTTATGCAAATTTTGTTTTTGTAAATGATGCCTTGATTATGCCTTTTTATAAGGATGAAAATGATGAAATTGTAAGGCAAAGATTGGCTAAGGCTTTACCTAAACGCAAGATTATAGGCGTAGATGCAAGAGTGTTTTTACGCCAAAATGGCTCTTTACACTGCTCTTGTCAAAACCGCTTCAAGGGTCTAAGATGAATTTACAAAAAAAGGCAACGCTTATAGCAAGTTTATGCGCTATAGTATTGGCTTTGATTAAATTTGTAGTGGGTATAACAAGCGGTTCAGTAGCTGTACTTTCAAGTGCGATTGATTCTTTGATGGACTTTGCAATATCAGCTTTTAACTTTTTAGCCTTAAAAAAAAGTTCTCAAAAAGCAAACGAAAATTATAATTTTGGTTTTTCTAAAATCGAAGCTTTAATGGGACTTTTAGAAGGCGTTTTCATCGTATCAGTAGGGATTTTTATTTTTTATGAAAGTATTTTAAAAATTTACTACAAAGAAGAAATTATTAATTTAAATGCAAGTATTTATGTAATGATCTTTGCTTTAATACTTACTTTTCTACTTGTACTTTTTTTAAATTATGTGGTTAAAAAAACTAAAAGCTTAATTATAGAAAGTGATGCTTTACATTATAAAACAGATTGCTTGACCAATGCTTTTACTTTAGCAGCTTTGGTTTTGATTTATTTTACAAATTTGCATATTATTGATGCGATTTTTGGTATAGTCGTGAGTCTTTATACTGCATTTTCTGCTTTTAAAATTATCAAAAAAGCTTTAGCTTTTTTGATGGATGAGGCTTTACCTAAGGAGCAGGTTAATCAAATTTGCGCTTTAATATCTAGTAATCCTGAAGTGATTTCTTACCATGAGTTAAAAACGCGTAAAACTCCAAATTGCAATTATTTAAGCGTTCATTTGGTGTTTTGTCCTATAATTTCGCTTTTAAGCGCACATAAAGTTTCAGATGAGATAGAAAATGGCGTGCGTGAAATGTTTAATGGGGAAAAATGGGATATACAAATTCACCTAGATCCTTATGATGATGAAGAACAAGAAAGGCAAAGACAATGAAAATTGCACTAATTCAACAAAAATTTCATTCTACTAAAGAAAAAACCATAGAAAAAACTTGCGAATTTATCGAACAAGCTGCTAAGCAAGGAGCCGAGCTTGTTTGCTTAGGAGAGCTTCATCAAAGCGAGTATTTTTGCCAAAGTGAAAATGTAGATTTTTTTGATTTGGCAAATGATTATGAAAAAGATGTGCAGTTTTGGTCAAGCGTAGTAAAAAAACACGGTGTAGTTTTACTTACTTCGCTTTTCGAAAAAAGAAGTGCAGGGCTTTATCATAATACTGCTGTAGTTTTTGAAAAAGACGGAAGTATAGCAGGAAAATATCGCAAGATGCATATACCTGATGATCCTTGTTTTTATGAAAAATTCTATTTTACCCCAGGTGATTTAGGTTTTGAGCCTATAAATACAAGTTTAGGAAAGCTTGGAGTGCTTGTTTGTTGGGATCAGTGGTATCCTGAAGCAGCTAGACTTATGGCTTTAAAAGGAGCTCAAATTCTGATTTATCCTACTGCTATTGGTTGGTTTGACAAGGATGAAAAAGAAGAAAAACAAAGACAACTTGGTGCTTGGCTAGGGGTTCAAAAAGGACATGCTATTGCTAATGGTTTATATACTATAGCAGTCAATAGAGTGGGTTTTGAAGAGGATAAAAGTGGTGTAGAAGAGGGGATAAGATTTTGGGGAAATTCTTTTGTTTTTGGGCCACAAGGTGAAGAAATTTGTATTTTAGATAGTGAAAATGAATGCATAAAGCTTGTCGATATTGACTTACAAAGAAGTGAAAATGTGCGTCGTTGGTGGCCTTTTTTACGCGATAGACGCATAGAGTATTTTGGTGATTTATCGAAAAGATTTATTGATTAAAAATTTAAAAAGCTCTTTAATAAGGGCTTTTTAAAATTAGTCCGCTTTGTTTTTTAGCCTTTCTAAATAATTTGTAATTTGTTCTTTTTCTTCTTTACTCAAATAAATAAAACTTACCTCTTTAAGTCTTGAAAGCAATAAATTTTCTTTTGAAATTTCATCTTTTCCAATCTCTAAACTAGTAATAACACTCGAGCTTATAAGCAGTCTTTGGGTTTCATCTTTTCTTAATCCCCATATATTGTGTACAGCGACATTTTTATCTGAAATTTTTCCTGCATAAAGCATTATGTGACCAGGCAAATAGAGTAAATTTAAATAAGCTTTTCCAAAACGATCTAAGAAATCTTTTTTTTGAGAATTATCAAGAGTGCTTATATCAAAATGCGTAAAAGAATTTTTTTGCGCAGCTGAATTTCTTGGCAAATAAAGCCCAAAAGCTGAAAAGACATCGCGAGTAAGTAAAGAACAATCCCTTTCGAAATTATAACCGCCCCAGCCATAAGGTAAATTTAAAACTTCAGAAATTTGATTTTTTAAATTTTCATCATTAAAATTTAGAGGAAATTTACTTGCATTATCTTTAGATATCTTGTATTTTTTAGGGCCTATTTTTCCGTAAAAATAATTTTTATCTTCCTTATAATAAGGATAAAGCGCTCCGATTCTGCTTTCAAAGAAAAAATTTCCATCCTCATCTAAAATAGCTAGTTTTTCTTTTAGGGGTGTAAGAAAGTTAAGCTTTTCATAAATTTGCGCTCTATTGTTAGAGAAAAATTCCAAATCTTTGCTTTCTATAAAACCCACCCCTGCTTCGCTTAATACAAAAGCATAACGCTTATCCTTGCTAAAATGCGAAACTAAAATAGGAGTACCCGCATTTAAAATACTATCGCTTGCATAATCAAAAGGAATTCCTTCATTTTCAAGAAAAGGATTTTTTAAAATCGCTCTTTGCGTAGGGATATTTTTAATAAGGGTGTTTTGTATTACTAAAGCTTTTTTATCAAACTTGCCTAGCTCTTTAGTGTTTGCATTATCTATAGTTTTTTCAAACCATGATAAAGGAATTACTTGCTTGTTAAAGAAATAATAAGTATTTTTAGGATTTGTATATAAAGAAAATGACCAAAAAAGATTTTGATTTTTTAAAGTTTTAAAAGAGCTGTGCCATGGGCTAAAAAAAAGTTGTTTGTATTTTTGAGAATCAAAATTTATATTTTGATTCATTTTGGATAAAATGCTGATATTTTGATCAAATTCGAGTTTTGCATAGTGTGAGTCTTGCTGATCTTTAAAATTTAAAATAGTTTGAGATGGGGTTGGACTTAATTTTGTTTCTTTTATAGAACAAGCGGTAAAAAATAGTGCTGTAAGACAAGGATATAGCCAAATTTTCATAATCAACCTTTTACAAAAAGTAGTTATAATTAAAGCCAAGGAAATATAATGCTTGATAAACTAGAGAAATTTTTAGTCTATGATAATGTTTTTTTAAGTGGTGGCGCAGGCGTTGGGAAAAGTTTTTTAACCAATGAACTCATACGCTCTTACAAAAGACAAGGCAAGGTCGTTATAGCTCTTGGTTCTAGCGCACTTTCAGCATTTAATATAGCAGGGGCAACCTTGCATAGTTTTTTTTGTTTGGGTTATTGTCAAGATATGGATACGCTTAGCGTTTTTGATCGCAATCAAAAACAAAGAGAGAAGATTTTAAAGTTAAAAGAAAATCTTAAAAAAATTGATTTAATCATCATCGATGAAATTTCTATGGTAAGTGCTGATATTTTTGAGATGATAGGTTTTAGATTGAAAAATTCGCAATTTGATGGTAAAATTTTAGTTGTGGGTGATTTTTTTCAATTACCGCCCGTGATTAAAGAGAAAAAAGAAAATCTTTTTTTAAATTCTACCTATGCTTTTTCTTCCTTTTTTTGGAAAGAATTAAAATTTAAAAATATCAAATTAACTCAACCAAAAAGAACGCATAATTTAGAATTTTATGGAAATTTATCCTTGATTAGGCAAGGATTTTTAGATGATAAAATTTTAAATTTTTTTGAAAATTTATGTATCAATACAAAAGAATTAGAAGAATTAGATGATGATTATACCTTGCTTTGTAGTATAAATAAAAAGGTAAATGCTGTCAATGATGATAGATTAAGCAAGCTTGAAAGTCCGCTTGTTTGTTTTAAGGCTGAAATTTGCAAAGAATCTAAAGATATAGATGAGCACAAAATTCAAACTTGGATAAAAAGTTTAAATATTTTAGACGAGCTTAAACTCAAAATAGGCGCACGCGTTATTTTTTGTGTGAATAATTGGGATAAGGGATATTATAATGGCGAGCAAGGCATCATCGAAAGTATCACTTATGAAGAGGATAAGACTTGTATTGGTATCATGAAAAACAATGGTATTAAAATTATGCTTGAACCCTATGTATTTTTTATGGAAGAGCTTGAGCAAAATAATAATGAAATGTTTATCAATGTACTTGCAAGCGTAAGTCAATTTCCTATCAAACTAGCTTATGCTATTACCATACATAAATCACAGGGTATGAGTATAGAAAAATTAGTATGCGATATTGATCATATTTTTGAAAACGGACAACTTTATGTGGCTTTATCGCGTGCTATAAATCCTGCTACTCTTAAAATTTATTTTACAAAAAGAATAAATTTTAAAGCCTATTTTGCTAGTATTTTAAAATTTGATATAAGTGTGAGAGAATTTTATCAAAATAATGATTTTTTAGATCTTGAATTGGAAAATAATATCATTTAAAAGGATGAGAATGAAAAAAATATTTTTACTTGCTTTTTTATCTTTAAGCCTTAATGCACAAAGTTTAGAGCTTGATAAAATAAGAACAGATTTATACTCAAAAAGCGGAGCAAATGTACTTAAAAAAATTGAAATTTCTTTAGAATTTGAAGGCGAGAAAATAAAAGAAAATGAAAACAAGCTTACAGATGCGGTAAATACCGTGATTTCTGGATTTTTTTATGAAGATATTTTTACAGAGCTTGGAAAAAATAATTTTAAAAAAACTTTAGAAAAATTTATAGATAAAAAATACAAAATTAAAATCAACGAGATTTATATCTTATCTCTAAGCGGAGTAGAAAAATTTGATTTAGAAGAATTTAAGCGTTTCTTGGCAAGTACTGAAGCTAAGGAAAAAAATGTAGGTAGCGAAGTTAAAAAAGCTCTTGATAATTTAGAACTTCCTCAAACTCCCGCGGTTCCAAATATTTCCAATATAGAAACTCCACAAATAGATCAACTTTTTCAAGATGATAATACACAAAATCAATATGACAATGGAGAAATCGATATCAATACTCTTAATATCCCTAAAATGACTTCAGATATAGAAGAGAAGATAAAGCGAGATTTGATTGCAAATCCACCGCAAATTTTTAAAGAAAATAATAGCTCTGAAGAAAAAGGCTTTGAGTTGAATTTGGATACAAATTCAACAATGCCTTAATCTTAGCGAACCATATCGTAATAATTAGGAAATTTGGGTTTAAAAACTTCAGGATTGATAGTAGGATTTTTGATTTGATGGTTTAGAGTGATTAAAATATCGTTTTCAAATTCATCCTTATAAGCAATACTTTGAATTTCATTATCTTTGAGCGTGATAGTATAATTTATATTTTCATATTTTGCGATCAGTTGATTGTCATTTAAATGCTTTGCTTTTTTAAAAATTTCATTAAGGTTAGGGATGTTATCAAGATGTGAAAAAACAACTTGTTCTAAATCATGCTCTACTAAAACAATTTGATTTTTATTGATATATATTTCTTTTTTGCTTGGAGTGTCATAGTTCCAGTAAGCTTGATCTTGACTTAAGATAAAATGTCCTGAGTATGAAAGGGTTGAATCTTTTGATTTTACTGATTGCGTGAAATTGCTAGAATAGGTGTTAAAATTAAGATTAATAGCTAAAATATGACTTAAAAAAAAGAAAAATAAACAAAATATTTTTTTCATATACTTACCTTCTAAATTTATTTTGGAATTTTTACAACATTCTAGCTAATTTTAATTAAATAATCGTTATAATCATAGCTTGAAAAAAATATCAAAAGAGGTTTAAAAATGTTTTTAAATACCTTAAAAGCCGTATTTGGGACAAAAAATGATCGTGAGGTAAAAAAATATCTTAAACGAGTAGCACAAATAAATGCTCTTGAGAGTAAATATCAAAATTTAAGTGATGATGAATTAAAGGCTGAATTTGGAAAATTTAAAGAGCAAATTCTAAGCGGAGAAAAAAAAGAAAGTGATATTTTAAATGATGTTTTTGCCATAGTTAGAGAAGTGGGAAAAAGAACTTTAAATATGCGCCATTTTGATGTGCAATTAATCGGCGGTATGGTTTTGCACGATGGAAAAATCGCAGAAATGAAAACAGGGGAGGGTAAAACTCTTGTAGCAACCTTACCTGTTGTGCTAAATGCTATGAGTGGAAAAGGCGTGCATGTAGTTACGGTCAATGATTATTTGGCTAAAAGAGATGCAGAACAAATGAGTGCGATTTATAATTTTTTAGGCTTTAGCGTAGGCGTGATTCTTTCATCTCAAAATAGTGATTTAGAACATAAAAAAGCCTATGATTGTGATATTACTTATGGGACAAATAATGAATTTGGTTTTGATTATTTGCGTGATAATATGAAATTTTCAAAGGCTGAAAAGGTACAAAGAGAACACCATTTTGTTATCGTGGATGAAGTAGATAGCATTTTAATTGACGAAGCAAGAACCCCACTTATTATCAGCGGTCCTACAAATCGTACTTTAGACGGTTATATCAAGGCAAATGAAGTGGCCAAGCAAATGCAAAGAGGGGAAGCAGTTTTACCTCCTGCTAAGCCTGAGGGTGATTTTGTAGTAGATGAAAAAAACCGCAATATCTTAATCACAGAGGCAGGGATTGCTAAGGCTGAAAAATTATTTGGTGTAGAGAATTTATACAGTCTTGACAATGCTATCTTAGCTCATCAGCTTGATCAAGCTTTAAAAGCACACAATCTTTTTGAAAAAGATGTGCATTATGTTTTAAGAAATAACGAAGTAATCATCGTCGATGAATTCACAGGTCGTTTAAGTGAGGGGCGCCGATTTAGTGAGGGACTTCATCAAGCTTTAGAGGCTAAAGAAAATGTAAAAATTCAAGAAGAAAGTCAGACTTTAGCTGATATTACATTTCAAAATTATTTTAGAATGTATGAAAAATTAGCCGGTATGACAGGGACAGCACAAACTGAAGCGACTGAATTTTCTCAAATTTACAGCTTAGATGTTGTTTCTATACCTACAAATATTCCTATTAAAAGACAGGATAAGGATGATTTGATTTATAAAACTCAAAATGAAAAATTTAAAGCTGTAATTGAAGAAATCAAAAAGGCAAATGCTAAAGGTCAACCCGTACTTGTAGGGACTGCAAGCATTGAAAGAAGTGAAGTTTTTCACAATATGCTTGTAAAAGAAAAAATTCCCCATCATGTTTTAAATGCTAAAAATCACGAGCAAGAAGCTTTAATTATCCAAGATGCGGGTAAAAAAGGTGCAGTGACTATCGCTACAAATATGGCAGGTCGTGGTGTGGATATAAAAATCGATGATGAGATAAGAGCTTTGGGCGGACTTTATATCATTGGTACAGAAAGACATGAAAGCCGCAGGATTGATAACCAACTTCGCGGTCGTGCTGGAAGACAGGGCGATCCAGGTATTAGCCGTTTTTATTTGAGTTTGGAAGATAATCTTTTAAGAATTTTTGGTGGAGATCGTATCAAAAATATTATGGAGCGCTTGGGAATACAAGAGGGCGAGCATATAGAATCAAGGATTGTAACAAGAGCAGTTGAAAATGCGCAAAAAAAAGTTGAAAGCTTGCATTTTGAAAGTAGAAAACATTTGCTTGAGTATGATGATGTGGCCAATGAACAAAGAAAGACCATCTATCGTTACCGCAATGAACTTTTAGATGAAGAATACGATATTAAAACTAAAATTTCACAAAATATTGCAGAATATAGTGCTTATATCATGAATGATTTTATGATTGAAGAAAGTGGAGCGGATTTAAATTTTGAAAATTTAAAAGCTAAAATTTTAGATGAATGTTCTATTGAACTTAAGCAAAGTGATTTTGAAAATCTTAGTTTGATTGAAATGCAAGAAAAATTAAGTGAAATTTTAGAAAAATCATACGATGAAAAAATGTCAAAATTAGATCCTAAGCAACTTCATCATATAGAACGCATTTTGTATTTACAAGTTTTAGATAATGCTTGGCGTGAGCATTTGTATCAAATGGATATTTTAAAAACAGGTATAGGACTTCGCGGATACAATCAAAAAGATCCTTTAGTAGAATACAAAAAAGAAAGTTATAATCTTTTTTTAGAACTAGTTAATCGTATTAAATTTGATAGCATTAAGTTACTTTTTAGTGTGAAATTTACTCAAGAAGAAGCACAGAATTTAGAAGAAAAAGCAAATCAAGAAAACGAAGCTTTATTTGAAAAATCAGTAGAAATGGGTGCTAATGAGGATAATTTAGGTGAGGCTGAATTTAAAAAAGTCCCACGCAATGCTCCTTGCCCTTGCGGAAGTGGTAAAAAATTTAAAGAATGCCATGGAAAAAGTGGACCTAAGCAAGGAATTTTAGCTTGAGAAAAAGCGTTTTAAAATATCTACTTTTTAAATACTTAAGATTTGATAAAGAGCAACCCTTTATCAATCTCTCTATGCTTTTAGCTTTTCTAGGAGTTTGTGTAGGACTTTGTGTTTTACTTGTGGCAATGGCTATCATGAATGGCTTTGATAAAGAATTTGAAAAGCGTTTTTTTGTGATGAATTATCCTATTACCATAGTGCCAAAATTTTATTCTCCTATGAATGATGATTTGGTAACAGAGCTTAAAAGAGAATTTCCCCATTTGCTTTTTAGTCCGTATATTAGCACTCAAGTTGTAGCAAAAGCGGACAATCGCTTTGAAGGAGGCATCCTTTTTGGCGTGAATTTTAACGATGAAGTTAAGATCAATGAAGTGGTAGCTAAAGCTTTAAAAGATGAGAATTTAAGTGGTTTTGATATACTTGTGGGTTCGGCGCTTGCAGATGAACTTAACTTACATAAAAACGACAAACTTTCACTTATCTTTTCAAATCTTAGTCCCAGTGGATTTTCTTTGGTTCCACAAGCTAAACGCTTTGATGTGAAAGCGCGTTTTACTTCAGGGCTTATATTTTATGATAAAGCTTATATGTATACGGATGTAAACGCACTTCGAAAAGTACTTGGTATTAGCAATCAACAAAGTTATGATGGCGTGCATGTTTATAGCGAAAATGCATTTAAGGATGTAGAAAAACTTAAATCCTACCTAAAGAGCGATTATGCTGTTGTAGGCTGGTGGGAACAAAATCAAAACTTCTTTTCTGCCCTTAAGCTTGAAAAAAGAGCGCTTTTTATTGTTTTAATGCTTATTATCTTAGTGGCAAGCTTAAATATAGTGAGTTCTTTGCTGATGATAGTGATGAATCGTCGTGCTGAAATCGCACTTTTACTTGCTTTAGGTGCTAGTAAATTAGAAGTAAAGAAAAGCTTTTTTGCCTTAGGTATGTTAATAGGCGGTGGAGGTATGATCATAGGAATCATACTTGCATTTTTTGCCTTGTGGCTTTTAGGGAATTTTGATATCATTACCTTACCTGCAGATGTTTATGGTACGAGTAAATTACCGCTTGATTTATCTGTGATGGATTTTTCTTTAACCCTAATAGGTGCTTTGATAATCATTGCTTTATCTTCTTATTATCCTGCTAAAAAAGCAACGCAAATTAATGTTTTAGATACTTTAAGAAACGAATAGGGAAAAAAGATGGAGCAAAAATTTGACGAAAATAAATTCATGCAAGAGTATGCTAGAAATCAAAGATTAAAATCTCTTACTTTAAAAGGTGTTTTGATTTTTATTATAAGCATAGTTTTACTTATTCCTTTATTGATGTTAAAAACCTTAGTAGAAGATAGAAAATATAATGCACAAAATGTTATTTCATTGATGGGAAAAGCTTGGGGTAGTGATGAGTTTTATACGCCAAGTTTAAATGAAAAAATTTTGCCTAATAAATTAGAGCTTTGGGTGGATTTAAAATATCAAGAACGCATTAAGGGTATTTATAAAATTCCGCTTTATACTGCTTTCGTGGATTTTAATGCAAGTTTTAATATGGAAAATTTAAGCAATTTTGATGAAAATTCTATCCAATTTTCAAATGGAAATTTAAAAGATTTACAATTTAATATCTTAAAAGATGTTTTATGGGTAAGTGGAACTTTACAATTAAAAGGTTATGGCTCTTTTGATGCTAATATGCAAGCTAAAGAAAATATCATACATATAAACTCAAATGCTACAAACCCTTCCTTTGAATATGCTTTGCCAAATGATTATTCTATCGATAAAAAGGGCTTTAGTGCTTTTTATGAATTTCAAAATAGCATCTCAAATGATAGGGTGGAGAAAAGAAGATTGAGTGTTGAGTTTTATCAAGGGGTGGATGAGTATCGCTTGATCGATCGTATGATAAAATATGGGTATTTGTTTATTATTTTAACTTTCTTGGTGTTGTTTTTATGCGAGCTTGCTTCAAAGAAAAATGTTATTTTGCTTCAATATGCGATTTTAGGAGCAAGTTTGATAGTATTTTACCTTATGCTTTTAAGTTTTAGCGAGCGCATAGGATTTAATTTTGCTTATCTTTTTTCAAGCTTGGCTATAATTATACCTTTATCACTTTACACTTTAAGCATCATGGGGCAAAAGCGTTTTGCTATAGTAATGGCTACGATTTTATTTATTTTATATTTATGTTTGTTTATTATGTTAAAGCAAGATGAATATGCATTATTGATAGGAACCTTTATAGCTATGTTTGGAATTTATGCAGCTATGTATTTTACTAGAAATTTAAATAAAGATTATCATCAAGGATGATTTTTTTCTTAATGATAATCTTGTATTAGACTTTTTAAAATCACTCCATCAAGTCTTAATTCATAAGCTTTTTCAAGCTTATGTAAATTTTCTACTAGGAGTAAAATTTTGCTATCAAAGAGATAAAATTCCGCTACTTCAGAAGCAAAACGAGCTAAATTTTCATCATCAAAAAGTAAAAATTTAGCCCCTAAAGCATTGCTTAGAAAAATTTCATTTTTATCTTGTATCAAAACAGCAAAATCCAAATTTTCATTTTTTGCATTTTGGATGATTTCTTCATTATACAAAAAGCAAGAAATTTGATCTTTTTTTAGTTTTTTGCTTTCATCAATAAAGCAAAAATTTGAATTTTGTGTTAATAAATAGTGTCCTAAAATCAGCATTTTAGTTTCCTTATTTTGTTTTTATAATCATAGTTAAGTTTAACTTATAAAAAATTTTAAAATTAGAGCTTAATTAAATTTAATTAGACTTTGGCTAAAATATCTACAATAAAAGGAGAAAACTTGTCTTTATTTATACAAAAATGTAAAAATTTTAAATTTCAAGCACCACTTTCTAAAAAAGCGATATTTTTTAATTCTTTGGTTTTAATTTTTATTTTAAGCTTATTTTTTTATTTTAGCTTTAGTGTGAGTGCTTATCATTTCAATTTTGTTTCTTTACTAGAATATAAAAATAAAATTATCTATGGTTTTTTTCAAACCCTATCTGTTAGTTTTTTTGCTTTAATATGCAGTATATTTTTGGGGATTGTAATTTGCTTTTTTTCTTTAAGTAAGATTATTATTTTGAGATTTTTTGCTACTTTATATGTGGAGCTTATACGAGGAACCCCCTTGCTTGTGCAAGTGCTTTTAGTTTTTTATATCATTGCAAATAGCTTAGGATTTGATGATCGCTACATCGTAGGGATATTTATCCTTTCCATGTTTTCAGCAGCTTATTTATCTGAAATTTTTAGAGCAGGGATTTTAAGTGTACCTATCATTCAAATAGAAAGCGCTAGGGCTTTAGGACTTAGCGAAAGGCAAATTTTTTTATACATCATTTTTCCTCAAGCTATTAAAAATATTTTAGCTCCTATTAGTGGGCAACTTGCTAATCTTATCAAAGACAGTTCTTTATTAAGCGTGATTGCACTTAATGAGCTTACCCAAAGTATACAAGAAGTGAATTCATATATCTTTGCAACCTTGGAAGGATATATCGTTTTAGCTTTTGCATATCTTATCTTAACCTTACCTATAGGTGTATTTTCACGCTATTTAGAAAGAAAATATCAAAAATAAGCTAAATTTCCTTGACAAATCGATATATATTTTGGCATAATCACATTTTCATTTAAAAAATGTCTCGTTAGCTCAGCCGGTAGAGCATCTCCCTTTTAAGGAGGGGGCCGTTGGTTCGAATC
>NZ_NXBD01000008.1:0-41406 GCF_002383965.1 Campylobacter sp. 110
ATTCATCAGTAACTTTGTCCTGTATATTTTTCATCACTTTTTATAAATTTACCATTGGTAAAATAATGAAAAGATCCTCCACCTGCACTTTTACGACTTATGCTTGAAAAGCTAAATCCTCTTCCTTCATCTCCAAATAATCCATAATTTTTTACTTTATAATCTATCATGGTAGCAAAAACAACAGGATATTTTTTACCCTCACACACATAATAAGTTGTCATACCTAAATAAGGTCTTAATTTTTTATAGTTTTCTTCACCCATATATGCTTTAAATTGATCTTCATAGTATGCAAATTCGGGTTTATCATCGAAGTTAAAATCATAATCTGGGTCTTTTACATCATAATTATAATCATTACGATAATATTTACAACCATTAGAAAGGACTTGGGGGAATTTTTTTTCTATGACTTTTAATTGATCCCAAAAATCATCCCCTAAAGACATTTTTTCATTGCCTCTCCTTTCTTTCTTTCATTTTCCAATATCTCTTCTCTTATTTTTTTATCAAAGATATAAATTCCACCATAATTACTTGCAAGAGTTTCTATGTTCACTTGCTTTTTTTTCTTTAAAAGCACATGCACTTAAAAATACTAAAGAAAATAAGCTTAGAATTATCATTGTGATTTTCATTTAATGCTCCTTTGTTTAAAATAAGCATATTATAAAATAATTTTTATATGAATTGATTTTAAACACTAAGCATTTTTTCATAGTTTATAAACTACATGCTTGCTTGTTAATTATGTATGATTTGAAAAATCTAGATTTAGATAAAAAATATTTTACCCATTTTATCTAGAAATTTCTTTTATAGTGCATTTGTTTTTATATTGATAAACAAAAACAAACCAAATAAAAACATAACAATAAGTCCAAAATATTCTAAAAAGATTCTTATTTTTGTATGTGAAATGCTTTTATAAAATTGATTTGCTCCTAATGCAAAAGCAAACAATACTAAACACATTCCCAAAGTGATAAAAATAGCAGAGCTTAACGCATACCAAAAACTAAACTCATAGGCAAATACTATAAGTAAAACAACCCCGGGACAAGGCACTAAAGCAGCACTAAGTATAATACCCCATTCACTGCTTTTATGATGAGCACAGCAGCATTGCTTTTTATCGCTTAATATCTTTTTACTAATCATAAATAAAGCAATAAAAATAATAAACAAACTCGTAATCTTAGTCAATACAAAACCAGCTTCATTATTGACATCTTTTAACAAATGCTCAAGCAAAACTACTCCAACACTTACCAATAAAAACGCACTCAATATATGAATAACCCCTATCCTAGATACAAAGTACAATATCTTTAAGGGTGTACTTTTATGGGTTAAAAAATACGAACTTGTCAGCATTTTAGCATGACCTGGAGCACTAGCATGAAAAACACCATACGCAAAAGAAATCACTAATAAAATCAAAAAGGATTTAAAATCAAATTCTTTTCTTAATATATCTTTAATATGGGCAAAAAGTGTATTATTAAATTCAATCAATTTTTCTAAAAAATTTTTTGAAGGAGAAGGACTTGGAGCATTATCTATATATACATCTTGAGGTAATTGCCCTTGATATACTTCAAAAGATGCAGTGCTTGAATCAATACTAGAAATGATATAATTTTGCGAATTTAGGCTTATAGAATTTTGATTTTTTATATTAAAATTAAAAAATCCTCCATCATCGTGAATTTTTATGCTAAAGGTGTTATAATCTTTAATGGGCATATCTAAAACAACTTGATAACTAAAGAACAAACGAGGAGACTTTATCTGCAATTTAGGATTTTTAAATTGCTTGATATTTATATTTTTTTCCAAGCCATTAAAGCTAAATTGAGTTAAAAAATGCTTAGGTTTTATGTAGTCTAAAAGTGTGTATTTTACAATTTCAAGTTCATCAGGATCAAATTTATCATTATAATTAAAGTCATAATTTTCAAGCAAAACATTAAAAAATTCTTCTGAAAATTCCCAGCTTATATCTACTTGTTTGATTTTTTCATTGCTCATATTAAAATCTAAATTTACATCTACATTTGGGGTGTAAGTTGCGCACAAGGCGCAAGAATATAAGTTGCTTAAAGCTAGAAATATTAAAACAAAAATCGCTCTCATTGCAAAGCCGAACTTAAAGCTTGGATACTTTTTAGAAGCTCCTCATCCCAATTTCTAGCCAAATGATTAATAGAAACAATTTGAGCATTTAATTCTTTAGCTAACACTTTTGCAGAATTTTCTGGAAAGCCAGGCTGAACAAAGATAACGCGTATATCTTTTTCTTTTGCAAGCTTGATAAGATTTTGCAAATCTTTACTTTTAGGTTCTTTGCCATCAATCTCTACAGGAATTTGCACGAGATTATATCTTTTAGCCAAATAAGCCCAACTTGGATGATAAACTATAAATTCATTTCTTTTAATATTTTTAAGTTTCTCTGCTATTTGAGCATCCATTTGATCAAGCTCTTTTAAAAAATTAGCCAAATTTGCTTCATAAAATTCTTTGTTGTTTGGAAAACTTTGCACTAAAACTTGGGTAATATTTTGTGCCAATTTTTTAACCAAAATAGGATCAAGCCAAACATGAGGGTCATTATGCTCATCATGCTCTTCTGCGTGATGTCTATCGTGATCATGATCGTGTTCATGCTCATGATCATGCCCTCCTTCAAGAAGATGAATACCTTCATTAATATTAACAATTTTTACATTTTTTAATACACTTTTAAATTTTTTTTCCAAAATTTTTTCAAGCTCTAAATCTGCTAAGAAATAAATTTCACTTTGCTCTAATTTTTTCAATGCTTGAGGCTTAAACTCCATAGTATGCTCATCTGAATTTGGTAGTATGAGTATATTTATTTCAACGCTGTCTTTAGCTATTTTTTCCACAAAAAAAGCTTGAGGTGGAATGCTGACACTAATTATGGGCTTTCCAAAAGCAAAAACACATAATACACTTAATAATAAAATTCTCAACATAGATTTTCCTTATAATAAAATATTTTGAAATTATACAAAATGCAACTTAGTTGCAACTTAAACACAAAGTTGCAAACATAAAGCTTTTTTTATGCTACAATAAAATATAATTTATATTTTAAAGGTAAATCTTATGGAAGCTCTTGAATTATTAAAAAAACACGATATAGCTATAACAGACCTACGCGTAGAATTACTACAAATTTTATCCCTTGCAAAGGCTCCATTAAGTTACGATCATTTTGATATCAAAGCCAATAAAACCAGTTTTTATCGTAATATGGAACTTTTTGAAAAAAAGGGTATTGTTAGCAAAAGTGAGTTAAACCGCAAAAGTTTTTATGAATTAGCAGATCACGCTAAGGCACATTTTGTTTGTGATAAATGCCATAAAATTAGCGATGTTCAAATGCCAAAAGTAAAAGGTACGATTAAAAGTGTGCTTATAAAAGGCATTTGTAGTGATTGCGAAAAATAAAATAAGCCAAATTTAAGAAAGTGATTTTATTTACTGTTTATACAGAAAACAAAATCAACTCAATTTATCCTCATCATCATGATCATGAATGTATTCTTCTTCATTTTCCAAAGTATCAACAAAACGCCCTATCCTTTCCCAGCGAACATTTTTATCTTGATCCCATGAAAAATAAACAAACCAAGGCTTTCCTACTATCAAACGATAAGGAACAGAGCCCCAAAAACGGCTGTCATAAGAATAATCTCTATTGTCCCCTACCATAAAATATTCTTCTTCGGCCACATCAAAAACATAGGCATTACCACCACTAAAGCCTATATTATTTCCAAGTTCTTTAAAATAAGTTGGCGACATAGCAAATTTGCCCGCACTAAGAAAACGCAAAATATCACTTTCTATATCTTTGTTTAAATCATAATGAATCCCTTTTTGCTTATAAGGCTCTTTAACATAAATTTGCCCTCCAAGGGTTGCCAAATCATCAGGATAATGTTCTTTCATAAATTCATCACCCTCATGCATTCTTACATAAAGTGTTTTATTAGCATAAACGATTCTATCTCCGCCCACTCCTACACAGCGTTTTACAAAATGCTCTTTTTCATTTTTAGGGTTTCTAAAAACCACTATATCGCCTCTTTGGGGGCTTTGCCCTTTGATTAAATGTCCATCTTTATCAAAATCCGG
The DNA here is from genome assembly GCF_002383965.1 of Campylobacter sp. 110. Taxonomy (NCBI): domain Bacteria; kingdom Pseudomonadati; phylum Campylobacterota; class Epsilonproteobacteria; order Campylobacterales; family Campylobacteraceae; genus Campylobacter; species Campylobacter sp. 110. The sequence goes on from NZ_NXBD01000008.1 coordinate 4,177, forward strand.
TAAAACTGGAATTTCAAGCCACGGAATATGTGGAGTTGGAATTCCATAGCTGAATTTTTTAACAAATAAAAAATCACCTACAAGCAAGGTATTTTTCATCGAACCTGAAGGTATAACAAAGGCTTGTATAAAGAAAAAGATTACTAAAAGAACGATAACAACCGTTCCTGTCCATGATTGTGAAAATTTATAAAGTTTTTTTAAAAAATTCATTTATATTCCTGATTTTAAACTATTTTTAGCTGATTTTACTGTGTTTTCCAAAAGCATCGCTATAGTCATAGGGCCTACACCGCCTGGAACAGGGGTTATAAAACTGGCTTTTTTTGAAACCTCTTCAAAATCCACATCGCCTACTATTTTGCCATTTTCAAGGCGATTAATTCCTACATCAATTATAATAGCACCCTCTTTAACCATATCTGCACGAAGCAAATTAACACATCCTGCTGCTACTATAATCAAATCTGCTTTTTGAGTATAAGCGCTCAAATCTTTTGTTTTTATATGACAAATACTTACCGTACAACCCGCATTTAAAAGCATGGTAGCCATAGGACGACCTACTATATTTGAAGCACCGATTACAACGCTATCTAGTCCTTCAAGATTGATATCATAAGCTTTTAAAAGCTTCATAACGCCAAGTGGAGTGCAAGGTAAAAATCCACTTTCTAAGCCTAAATTTAAATAACCCACATTAATAGGATGAAAGCCATCCACATCCTTACTACTGATGATACTTTCTAAAATTAAATCCTTGCTGATATGTTTTGGTAAAGGAAGCTGAACTAAAATTCCATGAACACTGTCATCGTGATTTAAGGTATTAATAAGAGCTAAAAGCTCATTTTGAGTTGTATTTTCATCCAAACGATAAACCAAAGATTTTATATCACATTCTTCGGAAGCTTTAGCTTTAGAATTGACATAAGTTTGACTTGCTGGATCATTACCTACTAAAATTACCGCAAGGCAAGTTTCTACTCCATTTTCTTTTAACATTTTGTTTTTTTCTTTAAGTTCTTGTTTAATCTTGGCGCTTAAAGCTTTACCATCAAGCAAAGTCATTCTTTTCCTTTATAAATTTATCACTTTTTTAAAGTAAAAATTGTATCATATTAAAACTTCATTAACAAGGTGAAATTTTGAAAGCTGTTTTAATATTTCTAGGAGCTATTTTAAATCTTTTTGCTTCCGATTTCATAACACTTAAAGAGTATTCGAAAATGCTCTATGAAAACCCAAGGGGTATTAGTTGTAAAAAATGCCATGGTAACGATGGAAGCGAACAAACTCTAGGTTTTTATATGAAAAATGGAGTTAAAACAGCCTATAAAGTCCCAAGTATTCAAAATCTTAGTTTTGAAGAATTTCGAAATTCTCTTAATCAAGACAAAGATGCAAAATCAATCATGCCAAATTACTCATTAACCAATGATGAAATTATAACCTTATATAATTACATCAAGCAATCTAAAAAGGAGCAAAAATGACAAACAAAAAAGCTTTTAAAATAGCTTGCAGTCTTATTGCAGGAGGTGTAAATTCTCCTGTGCGTGCTTTTGCCAATGTGCAAAGTGAGCCTAGATTTATATCCCATGGAAAGGGAGCTCATATTTTTGACATAGAAGGCAATAGCTATATTGATTATGTACAAAGTTGGGGACCTTTGCTTTTTGGGCATTGCGATAAAGATATATTAAAAGCTTGCAATGAGGCTTTAAAAAAGGGTTCAAGCTTTGGTGCGCCGACTTTGCTAGAAACACAATTGGCCGAGCTTGTTTTAGAAGACTTTCCGCATTTAGATAAAATTCGCTTTGTAAGCAGTGGTACAGAAGCGACCATGAGTGCCATACGCCTTGCTCGCGGTTTTACCAAAAAAGATAAAATTCTAAAATTTGAAGGTTGCTATCACGGGCATTCAGATTCTTTACTTGTAAGCGCTGGAAGTGGCGCTGCTACTTTTAATTCACCGAGCTCTTTAGGGGTTTTAGCAGATGTAGCAAAGCATACTCTAGTAGCAACTTATAACGATATAGAAAGCGTAAAAGAGCTTTTTGAGAAGAATAAAGACATTGCTTGTGTTATTATCGAACCTATTGCAGGAAATATGGGATTAGTTCCTGGCAAGCAAGATTTCTTAGAAGAGCTTGCCAAAATTTGCAAAGAAAACGATACCTTGCTCATCTTTGATGAAGTGATGAGTGGATACAGAGCTTCATATCTTGGCTCTTATGGTATCAATCACATACAAGCAGATATCGTTACTTTTGGCAAGGTTATAGGTGGAGGCTTACCTGCAGCAGCTTTTGCGGCTAGAGCAGAAATCATGGATATTTTAAGTCCATTAGGAGGAGTTTATCAAGCAGGAACACTCAGTGGAAATCCTTTGGCAATGGCCGCAGGAATTGCAAGTTTATCTAAAGCCAAAAAGAAAAAAGATCTTTATACTAAACTTGGAAAATTAGCCAAAAGGCTTACTAAGGGAATGAAAGAACTTGCAAATGAAAGAGGTATTGCTTTACAAACTTGCTATGTGGGTTCTATGTTTGGATATTTTTTCACGCAAGATCCAGTATATAATTATAAAGATGCTTTAAAATCTGATCTTAAACTCTTTTCTAAATTTCATCAAAACATGCTTAAAAATGGAATTTATCTAGCTCCTTCTCAATTTGAAACAGGATTTATCTGCGCTAAAATGAATAAAGAGCATATCGATAAAACCCTACAAAGTACACATGAAAGCTTTAAGAAACTATGAGTAAAAATTCTAATAAAAGACAAAAAATCATTCGCAAGACTATAGAAGCCGCAGATGGGCTTAGTCTTGGAATTTCTATGGTGGTGGCTATTTTAATCGGGATTGGCGTGGGGTATTTGTTGAAAAAATTTACACCCTACCCTTGGCTTTTTTGGTTGGGTGTATTTTGGGGTGTTGCAGCAGCAATACTTAATGTTTATAAAGCCTATAAATCACAAGTTAAAAGCTATGGAGAATTTCAACAAAGAGACGAGTTTATAAAAGAGAAAATTCGCCAAAAAGAACAAGATAATGGAAAATAAAAAAGCTTTTTTTATTATCTTGTGCTTAATTCACGTCTTGTTTTATTGCATTCTTGTTATTTTTAAATGGATAAATTTAAATATAATTTTAAGCTATGAATTTGCTTTTTTTAGCATTTTATTGATCGTTTTTACTTCTTATTCTAATTATAAGAAATTTATCCTAGCTCAAGCAAAAAACCATCAAAAAGATTTCATTTATCCGAGTTTATTTTATATAAAAAAGATAGAAAAGTTACCTAGAATTGTTAAATTTATTTCCATTAAAGACGATTTATCTCTAAATTTTAAAGATAGGTTACGCTTTTTTACTTTGTTTTTTGCCTTATTTAAATTGATAGCCTATGGGGTTTTAGTTGCGGGATTTTTATTTTTACATCGTCAAGATAAATTAGATATTTTATCCTATATATGTGGAATTTCATCCTTGCTAGTATGTGTTTTTATTTTTATGCTGTATATAAGAAGGTATGAGTCCAAAAAAAATCATTAGATCCATGACAGCACTTTTTGCCAGTATGACATTTTTGTTTGCAGGCAATGCCTTGATCGTAAGCTCCATAGGTGTTATTTTAAAAGAAAATAAAGAAAGCTCCTTGGCTGTTGGAGTGCTAAGCTCTTGCTTTTTTATAGGAGCCCTTATAGGCACCATCGGAGCACATAAAATCATCTCTCGCATAGGACATATAAGATCTTTTGGTTTATTTGGTGCGGTGTTTGGAATTTCTGCTATGCTTCATACCCTTAGTGAAAATCTTGTTTTTTGGGCGATTTTAAGATTTTTTATAGGAATTTGCTATTATGGGCTTTTAATGGTAATAGAATCATGGCTTAATGAAAAAAGCAAAAACGCCGTTCGTTCTAGAATTTTAGGTTTTTATGAAATCGTATTTTATCTTGCATTTGGTATTGGGATTTTGATTATTGCTTTAGATTTAAACAAGCATAATATATTTATTTTAAGTGCAGCACTTATCTTGTTTTCATCATTGCCTTTAAATTTAATCAAGATCAAAGAACCCGTCTTGCCCGCACCAAGTCCTATTTCTATACCTAAAATTTTTGATATAGCTCCTTTAGCTATTGTTACAAGTTTTATAGCTGGAATGCTTATTAATGGATTTTTTTCTATGGCGTCTTTGTTTATACTTTTACAAGGCTTTGGAGCTCAAGAAGTTTGTTATTTTATGTTTTGTGGGGTGCTGGGTGGATTTTTAGCCCAAATTGTAATAGGAAGTATTTCTGATAAAATGGGGCGAAAATTCGCAATCATCACTTGCTCAAGCATAGGTTTTTTTACCATGCTTATCTTTGCTTTTTTTAAACTTCATTTGTATATGCAATATTTTTTAGGCATTTTACTTGGTATAGGAGTTTTTTGTCTTTATGCTCTAGCTCTTGCAAGGGCTAATGATATGCTAACAAACAAAAATCAAGGCGTTGAACTGGGTCGTGGGGTTTTATTTTGCTATTCTTTAGGCTCTTTGTTTGGTCCTTTAATTTTAGGATTTTTAATACAATATTTTAATACAGATGGTTTTGTTTGGTTTTATATAGCCTCTCTTGGATTTCTTATCCTTTTTGCAGTTAATAAACCCAATATTTTAAATAAAAAATTTAAGAAAAAACCAGGAAATATGGTGATGCTTGATGATTAATACTCAACTTACAAGCCAAATTGCAAATGCACAAAAAAATGACATAAAAACCGATAGTGGGATAAGTAAAGATAAATTAAATTCTAAAGATAATCCTAAAGAAGCACTTTCTCAAGCCTTAAAACAAAATTTGGGACTAAGTAAAAATGCAAGCGATGAAGAAGTTTTAACTCGTTTTGTTCAAAATGAAACAAGCGCAAAATTAAAAGAACTTGTCAATAAGCTCTTAGATCAAATCAATGCACAAAAAAATCCTGACTCACCTATGCTTAAACAAGGAAAAAATCTAAATTTAGCCCCTAATTTTGCCAATGAATTAAAAGTCTTAAGCACAGAACTTGCAAAAAGCGATACCTTTACTCAAGTTTTAGACAAATTAAATCAAATTTTAAAACCCGCAAGTGAAATAAAAAATAGTAATTTAGCGCCATTGTTAAAAAATTCGGGTATCTTTTTTGAAGCGAAATTAAAAGACGCTTTAAACGAGGAATTATTACCCAAAAGTTTTCATTCCCTTATAAGCACGATTAAAAGTCTCAGCAGTGAAAAGATTGGTGCACAAATTGCACAGCTTGCAAATGCAAATTTAAGTCCTAAAGACACCTTAAAAGAATTAAGAAATATTATTTATTCTAATAAAAATGAAAATAAGCAAATTTTAAATCAAAGCTCTTTTAAAGCTCTTTTAAATTTAAGCTCAAAACTAGAGAATTTTAAAAACTATATCGCTAAAAATCCAAGCCATACTCAAGAAAAAATTCTTCCTATAGCTAGTAAAATTGCAAAAGAATTAAATGCGATAAAAAATGATTTTTTTAAAGCTTTAAACAGACCAGAAAATTTAATGATAAAAGATACCGAGCTTTTAAAACAAAGTGCAAAAGCTTTTGAAAAATTAGAAAATACCTTAAAAAATATCCTAGGTGATCATTTTCCTAAAACACCCCAAAAAGAAAGTATTTTAGAAAGTCTTTTAAATCATAAAGAAAACATTAAAAATGAAAATATTAAAGAAGATATAAAAGCTCAAAACGAAGACATTAACAAGAATGATGAATATACCAAAGATGAAAGCCCCGACTCTAGCATCAAACAAGAAGAAAGTGAAGAAAAATCCCCTCAAGTACCAAAAAAAGAAAATTCATTAGATGATAATGATGCGGATATAAAACAAGATATCAAAAAAGAAGAAAATTTAGAATCTCAAGAAGATTTTCATCCAAAAGAGGATCAAGATTTGGATTCTAAAACGGAAAATCGTAAAGACAATACTCAAGATTCAAAAAATAAAACAGAAGAAAATCAAGCAGAAAACAATACAAAAAATTCCACCTCAAACCAGGATAAAATCAAAGATGAAAAACAAGAAAAAATTAAAGAAAATATAACCAAAGAAAATCCTAAATTTTACGAAACAAAAACAGAAAACAAAACTTCAGCAAACACCCATAACCCAAACAATAATCCAAGCAATACACAAAATACAAACAATACTCAAAATACACAACAATTAAACAACCAAACCACTCAAAACATCATAAAAAATCAAGAATTTATAAAACAAAATATTGTAAAAAATTTGGCCTTTAGCGTAGAAAATTTGGACTTAGAGCAAGTGCAGGATTTAAGCAAAAGCTTAAGCAATCTTTCAAGAAAAGTCAATGAAAGCCTAAAAGAACTCGAACCCCATACTCAAAATGCCAAACTCAATCAAGCAGAATTAAAAACCTTAGAACATAAATTAAATTTATCCATAAAAGATTTAGCACAAATTAAACCAAAAACCGAGCAGGATATAGCCGAATCTTTACATCATGATGTAAAATCAACCCTTTTGCAAATTTCAAATTTAGCCAAAAACGAAGGTAACGAAGCTGTATACAATCAAGCCAATCGTCTTTTAGCACAAATTGAACTCAATCAACTCATGTCTTTAGCTAATGATTCTATCAATACCTATCTGCCCTTTTCTTGGGAGGATTTAGATGATTCTAAGATCATGTTTAGGCGAGGAAAAAAGGATAAATTTTTTGCTCAAATCAAACTTGAATTTGCCAAGCTTGGCGATTTGGAAATTCTTATCTCTTTAAACAATGATAAATACATAGATATTAATATCATGGCAGAAAATGTTGAATTTAGAAAAACCATCTATGAAAATGCTCACGAACTTAAAAGAAATATCAATAAAGCGGGACTTTTAAGTGCAAATTTCTTTGTAGGAGATATCATAAGAAGCAAATTTGATACAAGAAATGTCAAAAATTTAGATCTTGAAATGGGTATGGATAAAAAAGTATGAGCAAGATAAAAAAATCAATCAAAAAAGCTGTCGCTCTAGGCTATCAAAAAGAAAAAAATTCAGCACCTAAAGTTCTTGCTAGCGGCAAAGGAGAAAGTGCTGCTAAAATTATCTCTTTAGCTAAAGAACACGGAGTTCCTATCAAAGAAGATGAGGATTTGATAGAAATTTTAAGTAAATTAGACTTAGGAGATGAAATTCCACCCAATATGTATAAAGCTGTGGCTGAAGTTTTTGCTTTTATTTATCAAATGGCAAATAAAACACCTAAAAATTAATCTGCTATTTTTTCTCCAAATTTAACATTCTGCCCTGCTTTAAGCTTGATATCTAAAAGTCCTTTTTGAGCAATTAAAACTATGGTAGAACCTAATTCAAAATTTCCCAATTCTTCACCTTTTTTAAGCTCTAAATTTTCATATTTTCTAGTAAAATTATGAGAAAATTTTGCATTAGTTTGTATGCTTGTATCAAATTTAAAACGCATTTTTCCTACATTTTGAGCTCCTACAAACACAAGCCAAAAAATACCCTTTTCATTTTGACATTTTAAACTCACTCTTTCATTTTTTACATATAAATTACTAATACGCTCTAAATGCTTTTCATTAACACTATAAAGTGCCCCGCTTGTATAAGTTGCACTTAAAATTTGCATATTGCAAGGACTATGATAGCGGTGATAATCTCTTGGAGAAAGATAGATATTAACATAATCAAGCCCATTTTCCAATTCTTCTTTTTTAAAACTATCCTTTAAAAGCTCTTCTATACTATAAGTATGCCCTTTAATCGAAAAAGCAAAGGGTGCATTATCTGCTAAAAAAGCACTTCCGCACTCTAAAATTTTCCCATCACTTGGACTTATAAAACCCTCATTTATCTCTCTTGGAATTTGCAAAGATCTTGTAAAAAGTGCATTTAAGCTTTCATATTCACAAGGAGCTTTAAATTCGCTCATATCGATCTTAAAATAAGTGACATATTTTTCATTGATTATTTTTTGTATAAAACTAGGAAATTTAACCCCTGCTATAAGTCCAAAAATTCTTGAACTCTCATTAGAAAAACTCATTTTTCACCTTTCAAATTTAAAATCGCAATTTCATTGGGAGCAAAAACTCTTAAACTAGGCCCCCAAAAACCTGCCCCACTGCTAACAAAAAGTTTGGTATTTTCTCCTAAATCATAAAGCCCGCGTATAAAACCTTGATGAAGCTTTACTAAAAACATAAAAGGGAAAATTTGTCCCCCATGCGTATGACCACTTAAAATAAGATCAAAATCACTTAAATTATAGAGCAAGGCTGTTTTAGGCTGATGAGCAAGCAAAATACTAGCTTTACTTGTGTTTAAATCTACTTTAACCCTTGCTAAATCAGGAGCATACAAACCCTTACTAAGCCCTGCTAAATCTCCAAGTCCTGCGATATTTATAAAACCTAGATCTAAATTTTGATTGAGTAAAATTTTCATATTGGTGTATTCTTTAAGTAAATTTAAAACTTCATCTACTCCATGATAATACTCATGATTGCCCAAAGCATAAAAAGTTCCATAGGTAGATTTTAAATCATTAAGCCTTGAAATATAATTTTGCAATTCTTTAGGATTTGTATCTACTAAATCCCCCACTATAACCACCATATCAGGCTTTTGCAAATTTACTTCAACGATGAGCCTATCCAAAAAATCCTTATGCAAATTTTTACCCAAATGTATATCTGTAAGCATAGCTATTTTTAAGTCACGATCAAGTTTGGCAAGATAGATATCCGTACTTTGAATTTCAGGCACTCTTATAGCGTTATTTATACTCGTATAAATCAATACTACTGCTAAGCTTATGATAGTTAAATCAAAAACCGAGCGCAGAGCAAGACTATATTTTTTATGCGTCTTACCCATCAACATTAAAATAAGCCTTATAAAATCAAGTCCCAAAGTTATAAAAAATAAACAATAAGTCGGTGCATACAATGCAGCCAAAAATTCGTACCAAGTATCGCTTAGGTATTCATTTCTGCGAAAGATTAAAAATATCGCTTGAGCTAGAAAAAGCAGAGTAAAAACAAAGGCAAAAATTTTATAAAGATATCTAAAGATAAAAATTTTCTTAATCAATCTTTTATAAATATAAATATTTGCCAAACCAAAAATCAATAACGTAACGAAAGAAAAAATAAAAAATATCATAATCCTAATTATAGCAAAGCAAATTAAATATCCATATAAATTTTTCTGCTATAATAAGCTTTTAATAAAATCAAAGGTTATCAAATGTATCGTTTTGCACCTTCTCCAACAGGCGATATGCATATAGGAAATTTACGCGCGGCTTTATTTAATTATATATGTGCTAGACAAAAAAATATGGATTTCATTTTGCGTATCGAAGACACCGATAAGGCTAGAAATATAACAGGAAAAGAAGAAGAGATTAAAGAAATTTTGCATCTTTTTGGCATTTCATGGCAGCATTATTATGTACAAAGTGAAAATTTAAAATTTCATCGTCAAATGGCTTTAAAGCTTGTAAGTGAAAAAAAAGCTTTTGCTTGTTTTTGCACCGAAGAAGAGCTTGAAGCAAAAAAAGAACTCGCCAAAAAGCAAGGCAAGGCCTATCGCTACGATGGCACTTGTCAGAATTTAGCAGACATTGATGTTTTAGAATGTGAAAAACCCTTTGTAATTCGCCTTAAAAAACCTACTCACACTATGAAATTTACAGATTTTATCAAAGGGGAGTTAAGTTTTGAGCCTGAAAATATCGATTCTTTTGTGATTATGCGAACAGATAAAACCCCTACTTACAATTTTGCTTGTGCGGTAGATGATATGCTTGAAAATGTAAGTTGCATCATACGCGGTGAAGATCATGTTTCAAATACCCCAAAACAAGAACATATTCGTGCAAGTTTAGGTTATGATAAAACTATGACTTATGCACATTTACCTATTATCTTAAATGAAGAGGGTGTAAAAATGAGCAAAAGAGAGGCTCATTCTTCTGTGAAATGGTTACTTGAGAGTGGAATTTTACCTAGTGCGATCGCAAATTATCTTATCATGCTAGGCAATAAAACTCCTTGTGAAATTTTTACCTTAGAAGAAGCGATTGAGTGGTTTGATATTAGCAAAATTTCTAAAGCTCCAGCGAGATTTGATCTTAAAAAACTTTTGCAAATCAATCGCGAACATATAAAAATGATGGCAAATAATGAACTCAATACTGCTTTAAATTTAAATAAAGATCTAGCACAACTTGCCAAATTTTATACCCAAGAAGCAAGCACCATCAAAGAAATCAAAGAAAAACTAGAAGCTATCTTTGGTGCTAAAGATTTTAACGAATTTGAACCAGAATGTAAAATTTTAAAAGATCTTTTAAGTCAAATCGAACCTTTTGAGAGTTATGAAGAGTTTAAAAGCTATCTCTTAGAAAAAAGTCAACTAAAGGGTAAAAAATTTTTTATGCCTCTAAGAATTATCCTAACTGGAAATACTCATGGCCCTGAATTAAATGATCTTTACCCTTATATAAAAAATTATATTAACGAATTAGCAAGGATATAAATAATGGTTGTAGATTCTTTGATTATTTCTATTTTTCAAGTGATTCAAATTATTATCAATATTTACACTTGGATTATCATCATCACAGCACTTTTAAGTTGGGTAAATCCTGATCCTTACAATCCTATCGTTCAAATTTTATATAAGCTAAGCTCTCCTGCTTATGCTTTAGTGAGAAAAATTCCAACACGCATAGGAAGCATAGATCTTGCGCCTTTGATTATCGTTTTAGCCTTACAATTTCTTAGTATTTTTCTTGGAAATATCCTAAGGAGCTTATTGTGAGAAAAATACTTATCTTACTTAGCTTAAGCTTGGTATTTTTAAATGCTAGCCCCTATAATTTAGAAAGATTAAAACAAGAGGAAAATTCCATAGCTAAAGATTATTATATCTATCGTCTTTTAGAAAAAAAAACAATAAGTAAAAAAGAGGCTGAAGGCTTAAATTCTCATATCTTCCGCTATGTAGGTAAAATCAAATCCGAACTTGAAAAAATAATTCCTGTAAAAATTTTCATCGATCCTAAATACGCTCCATGCTACAACTACACCAAAGCTAATATACTTGATGCAAATCAAACTTGCCAAAGTGTAAGATTAAACTCAATAGCCTTTATAGCAAGCCTTGATAATGCTAGCCGAAGTGCCTTAGCTCAAAAACTTAGTCATCAAAGAGACGATTTGGCTAATTTACTTTTAGCTTTTAACACTCCCGAACCTATGGCTTATATCATTCAAAAAGAAGATGTTAATGGTTTTTTTAGACTTCGTAATTATTCTAAAAAATATGATTTTGATTTAAATGCTAGTTTTGCCAATAAGCTACCCACTCATGTAGGGTTTAAGAATTTTGCACAAAATATTATCATAAAAAAAGAAAATCCCAAATTTAGGGCTTCAATGCTAAAAATAGATCCAACATTTGTAAATGAGGATTCTGCTTTTTATTTAGGCATTAATGCCTTAGCCTATAATAAAGAGGAACTGGCTTACAATTTCTTTGCCAAAGCAGCACAAACTTTTAAAATGCAAAGCAACAAAGACAATGCTATATTTTGGATGTGGATGATTAAAAAAGATGATAAAGATTTGCAAACTTTAGCCAAAAGCTCTTCTTTAAATATCTATAGTCTTTACGCTAAAGAATTAACAAATTCTGAATTTCTTAAAATTGAAGTCATAGATTCTACAAATAAGAAAAAAAACAATTTCAATATGCAAGATCCTTTTGCATGGCAAAAACTCAACAAACAAATTCGCGAAGCTAATGCAAGCGAACTTGATAGATTGGCTAAAGAATTTGACTCAAAAGAAACTCTGCCTATCTATGCTTATATCTTAGAAAGAAAATCAAAATTTAAAAACCATTATTTTATAATGCCTTATTATGAATACATTAAAAATTATAGCGCCCCAAGACAAGCGCTTATCTTAGCCATTGCTAGACAAGAAAGTCGTTTTATCCCTACTGCGATATCGGTTTCTTATGCTTTAGGTATGATGCAATTTATGCCATTTTTAGCCAATCATATCGGCGAGAAAGAATTAAAAATTCCAAATTTTGATCAAGATTTTATGTTTGAGCCAAAAAATGCCTATTATTTTGGAAATCATCATTTAAATTATTTAGAAAAACATTTAAAATCTCCTCTTTTTATTGCTTATGCTTATAATGGAGGCATAGGCTTTACCAATCGTATGCTTGCAAGAGATGATATGTTTAAACAAGGCAAATTCGAACCTTTCTTATCTATGGAATTTGTCCCTTATCAAGAAAGTCGAATTTATGGAAAAAAAGTATTGGCTAATTATATTGTGTATCGACGTCTTCTGAACGATAGTATAAAGATTTCGGATATTTTTGAAAATTTAACTCAAAACAAGGCAGGTGATTTAAACAAATCTTAGCGATAATTTTGTCTTCTTTTTTTACGCTTGGAAGAGTTATTTTTAGATAACGGGTATAACGATTTTGTATCAAGTATTTAAAAAACTCTTCATCAAGTTCTTCTATATTAGCCTTTCTTTCATTGATAAAAATTTCTAAATTTTCTATCTTCAAAGTATCAGGAGTGATAGTCAAAGCAAAAATATCCTCCTCGCTAGCTTTATCTAAAATAGGATTTAAATAAGACAGGGTAATTATAGCATTCATTTTATCTTGAGTAATTTTATATTTTTGAGCAAACATTAAAGTTTGAGTTTTCAAATTCGCATCCACAACCGCTTCTTCCTTTAAAGAACAAGCACCAAAAATTAACGCTGCAAGGGCTAAGGTATAAATCTTCATATTTTTCCTAATTTTTTTCTATATTTTAACCTTTTAACTCTATTTTTTGGTTTAAAATACTATAATTTACATTTTATTTTAGGAAAATGGTAATGAAAAAATCAATCATAGCTTTTAGCGGTCCCTCAAATTCAGGCAAAACAACACTGATCACAAAAATTGCAAATGAATTTATAAAACAAAACCTAAAAGTTTTGATTATCAAACACGATCCTGCAGATAAAGCTCAATTTGATTTTAACGGTAAAGATAGTTTTAAATTTTTTCAAAGTGGAGCTGAAGTCATGGTTTTAAGCCCTACAAGAACAACTTTTTTTTCTCATGAAAATAGAAATATTTTAAAAGCTTTAAAATTAAGCCCTGATTTTGACATTTGTTTGGTTGAAGGATTAAAAACTCTTGATTTACCACGCATTAGCGTATTTTGCAAAGAAATTGATGAAAGTTATTTTATTTTTTCAAACGCCATTGCAAGCTATGAAAAAATTTCTCACCCTTATCTTACTTGGCTTGATTTAAACGATATACAAGCTATTTGCCAATACATACTTAAAAATGCTAAAAATTTACAAGGAGAATTATAAAATGCAAGAAGTGATTTCTTATATACAAAAAGCGGTTTTAGAAATTTCTAACGCTTTAAAATTTCCCGATACAAGCTACAGTCAAAATCAAAATTTTACAGGCGATACCCAACTCAAATTTGATGTTTTAAGTGATGAGATTATCACAAATACTTTAAGTCAGTGCCCTAGCATTAAAGCTATTATCAGCGAAGAAAAAGATGAAATTTTAAATATCAATGAAAATGCGAAATTTATCGTCGCTTACGATCCGCTTGATGGCTCAAGTTTAATGGATGTTAATTTTGCTATAGGTTCTATTTTTGCTATCTATGAAGAAAAAGCAAGTGCTAAAAATTTAAAAGCTGCGCTTTATAGCATGTATGGAGCTCGCTTGGAGCTTGTGATTTGCAAAGATCAGCCAAAACTCTACCGTCTTGATAAAAACAACGAATTTGTTTTTGTAAAAGACCTTCAAATGCAAGAAAAAGGTAAAATCAATGCTACAGGCGGTACTCAAAAATTTTGGGAAGAAAAGCATGCTAAGTTTATCAAAAAATTATTCGATGAGGGTTATCGTTTAAGATATTCAGGAGCTATGGTAAGTGATATCAATCAAATTTTGCTCAAAGGTGGTGGACTTTTTAGCTATCCAGCAACTAGTGATGCGCCTAAGGGTAAATTGCGCGCTTTTTTTGAAGTATTTCCTTTAGCTTTTATTATAGAAAAAGCAGGAGGTAAAACCACAAATGGAAAAAATAATTCTTTACTAGAGCTTGATTTTGATGAAATTCACGCAACCACACCTTGTTTTTTTGGCTCAGAATATGAAATTTCAAAACTTTTAAAGGCTTATAATGAATGAAGTTAGAGATGAATTTGAGCAAGATATGGATAAAAAAAAAGAAATTTTACTTTCATGTCAAAGCTCAAAAGGCTTAAAGTCTTGCTATAATTGCGATGAAATTTTTAATTGCTCTACAAGAAAAGATTATGTAGATGCGGTTTATAATAGTATGTCTAAGGGTAAAACCGAAGGCGGATTTGATTTTTAAAGGAATAAAATGCGTTATCTTACAACTCCAATTTATTATGTAAATGATGTGCCTCACTTAGGACATGCTTATACCACTATCATTGCAGACACTTTAGCTAGATTTTATCGTTTGCAAGGGCATGAGACTAGATTATTAACAGGCACTGATGAACACGGACAAAAAATAGAACAAGCAGCAAAAATAAGAAACTCAACCCCAAAAGAATACGCTGATAAAATCAGTTCTGAATTTAAAAAACTTTGGGATGAGTTTGAAATCACTTATGATATATATGCAAGAACAACCGATACTAGGCATGTTGAATTTGTTAAAGCTATGTTTTTAAAAATGTGGCAAAAAGGAGATATTTATAAGGATGAATATGAGGGACATTATTGTATTTCATGTGAAAGTTTTTTTGCAAAAAGTCAACTTGTAAACGAATGTGGATGTCCTGATTGTGGCAAAGATACTTCTTTATTAAAAGAAGAAAGTTATTTTTTTAAGCTTTCAAAATATCAAGATAAGATTCTTCAATGGTATGATAAAGAAGATCCTATCTTGCCTAAAAATAAAAAAAATGAATTGATTAATTTTGTCCAAAGTGGACTTAAAGATCTTTCTATCACTCGAACAAGCTTTGATTGGGGTATTAAAATCCCAGAAGAAATTAAAGACGATAAACACATTATTTATGTATGGCTTGATGCGCTTTTTATTTATATAAGCTCGCTTGATTATCAAAGCCAAGGAGAAAATGCTAAATTTTGGCCAGCCCACATACACTTAGTAGGCAAAGACATCTTGCGTTTTCATGCGATTTATTGGCCAGCCTTTTTAATGAGTGTGGATTTACCTTTGCCTAAATTTATCGGGGCACACGGTTGGTGGACTAAAGAGGGTGAAAAAATGAGCAAGTCTAAAGGTAATGTCGTAAAACCTAAAGAAGTGGTAGATGCTTATGGCTTAGAGGCTTTTAAATATTTTTTATTAAGAGAAGTTCCTTTTGGCAATGATGGTGATTTTAGCGAAAGTGTTTTGATTAATAGAATCAATACAGAACTAGGCAATGAATTTGGCAATTTACTCAACCGCATCATAGGAATGAGTATAAAATACAATCAAGGTAATATTTCTCAAGAAGGCGTTTTAGAATTTTATAAAAACGAACTCGATACGGCTAAAGAGCACTTAGATAACGCTATAAACTTTTTAGAAAACCTACAATGCAATCGCTATCTAGAAGAGCTTTTTAAAGCCTTAAGTGTTGCAAATTTAGCCATTAGCAAATACGAACCTTGGAATTTAATCAAAGCAAATAAAATCAAAGAAGCCAATGCTCTTATAGGACTTTGTGCAAATATCTTAGCTAAAACAAGTCTTTTATTAAGCCCTACTTTGCCAAAATCTTGTCAAAAAGTAGGTTTGGCTTTAAATTTTGAAATTTCTCCTACAAACTATCAAAAACTTATCTTACAAAATGAACTTTTAGATTTTAAGGCTAGCACCTGTGAAGCTTTATTTCCAAAAATAGAAAAACCTCTCTTATCTCAAGAAGAAAAACAAGAAGTCAAAAAAGAAGAAAAGCCTAAAATCAAAATCGATGATTTTGCAAAAATAGAGATTAAGGTAGCCAAGGTGATTGATTGTCAAAATATAGAAGGCAGTGAAAAACTTTTAAAATTTAAACTCGAACTTGACAATAAAGAAATTCGTCAAGTGCTTTCAGGTATTGCTAAGTATTATAAAGCAAGTGATTTGATAGGAAAGCAAGTTTGTGTTATAAGCAATCTTAAAAAAGCTAAGATTTTTGGACATGAAAGCGATGGTATGATACTTTCTGCAAAAAGCGGGGATAAACTTGTGCTCATAAGCCCTGAACAACTTGTAGAAAACGGCTCTTTAGTAGGCTAGGATGAATATTAGCAATCTAAGCGAACTCATTCATGCAAATATGCTTAATGAAGGCAGTGTTTTAAGCGTTACAGGCTTTGCATTAAGTCTTCATGAGCTTAAAAATGGCTTCGCTTTTTTTAGCAATAATAAAAAAGAGATAATCCAAGCAGTGCAAAAAGGCGCATTTGCTATTATTTCAGAGCATGAGCTTTGTATTGATGATAAAGAAATTTATTATCTTCAGGTGGATAATCTAGAATCAGCCTTAATTAAACTCTTGCGTTTTTTATGCGAAGAAAAAGAGTGTGAATTTTTAGCACTACAAGCTTATGAATTAGGAATTTGCAAAGCATTTTCTTTAAACATTTTAAAAGGAAATATATTTGTAGATTTTAACTCACTTATCAAGGCTAAAAAGGGTGAAATTTTTTGTTTTAGCGATGAGAATTACCTACTTCAACTTTGCGCATCTTTAACAATCCTAAAAGAAGCAAATTTTACCCTACTTTCTCGCTCTAGCTTTTTTTTTACGACTCTAGTTTGTGATAATTTGTATTTTAAAAACTTAAATCTTCCCTTTATTTATGCCAAAATTTTTGCAAAAATTATGTTTTACCTCAAAGAAAAAAATACAAAAATGAGTTTTGATTTCAATAAAATAGATGATTTTAAAATTTATTTCATGGATGAAAATTTTAATATTTCTGAATTTGGCTCAAGTGCAAGAGCATTTATCATCGTAAGCAATCAAAATACCTTTGATTTTTGGCAAGAAAATTTTAAAAATATAAAGGGTTTTAAAACCGCTTTGCATAATTCATTATTCTGCGATTTTTCATACGACAAACTTTTAGATCTTAAAAACTTAAAAAATTTTAAATACTGCCTGCTTTTAGAAGATTATGAAGCTTTTGAGCGTGAATTTAAAAATGAAGAAAATCAATCTCCGAGCTTATTTTTAAACTGACTTAAATCAACCCCCTCACATTCTAACAAAAATCTTTTTATAGCAAGACCGCCATTATATCCACCCAAGCCATTACTAGCTATAACCCTATGACAAGGAATAAAAATAGGAATTAAATTTTTAGAGTTTGCATTACCCACTGCGCGAAAAGCTTTGGGGTGGTTGATATTTATAGCTATTTCTTTGTAAGTAACAAGCTTTGCATAAGGGATATTTATCAATTCTTTATATACTTTTTGTTCAAAATCACTCCCTTGTATCCATAAAGGTGTTTGAAATTTTTGAAGCTTTTTAGCAAAATAAAGTCTGAGTTCTTCTTTGGCAAATTCAAGCAAGGAGCAAGTATTTTCAATATCCAAACGATCGCAAAAATCGATTTTTGTTAAGAAATCTCCATTACTATGTAGAGATAAGTAACAAAATGGTATTTTATAATAAACTTTAAACATATTTTATCCTTTAAATAGTTAAAATTATACTAAAAAATATTTAAGGAGTAAAAAATGTCTTTTATGCAAGATTACAATAAGCTTGTTGAAGAAAGAGCAGCTTTGGGTATCCCACCCCTTCCTTTAAATGCAGAACAAACTAAAGAACTTTGTGAACTTTTAAAAACCCAAAATGATGAAAAATTGGTATCTTTATTGCAAAATCGTGTCAATCCAGGCGTTGACGATGCAGCCTTGATAAAATGTGAATTTCTAGATGGAATTTTAAAAAATAAATTTCAAGCTCCAGCTATAGATAAAAAACTCGCTTTAAAAATGCTTGAAACAATGCTAGGTGGTTATAATGTAAAAGTTTTAATCGATGCATTAAAAGATGAAAGTATAGCTAGCGATGCAGCAGAAGTACTTAAAAATATCATCTTTGTACATGATAATTTCCATACCGTAGCAGAACTTAGCAAAAGCAATAATCATGCTAAAGCTGTTTTGGAAAGTTGGGCAAATGCAGATTGGTTTAACAAAAAAGAAAAATTACCTCAAGTGATTCAATGTGTAGTTTTTAAAGTAGCAGGAGAAACCAATACAGATGATTTAAGCCCTGCTGGTGATGCTTTTACAAGAAGCGATATCCCTTTACATGCTAATGCTATGTTAAAAGTAAGACAAACAGGCTCTTTAGAAAAAATCAAAGAACTTAAAAAAAGTGGTCGTGAAGTCGTATATGTGGGCGATGTCGTAGGTACAGGTTCAAGTAGAAAATCTGCGATTAACTCCATACAATGGCACTTAGGAAAAGAAATTGATGGTGTGCCAAACAAACACAGTGGTGGTATAGTAATGGGCTCAACCATAGCTCCGATTTTCTTTAACACAGCTCAAGATAGCGGTGCTTTGCCTATTATTTGTGATGTATCTAATCTAGAAATGGGAGATGAGTTTGAAATTCACCCTTATGAAGGAAAGATTGTAAAAAATGGTTCTGTTGTTGCAGAGTTTAAACTCAGTCCAAATACCATTTTAGATGAAGTTAGAGCAGGAGGAAGAATTCCACTTATCATAGGTCGTGGACTTTGTGCTAAAGCTAGAGAATTCTTAGGAATGGAAAATGAAAATATCTTTACTAAGCCAGAACAGCCTGAAGCTTCAAGCGGTGGATATACTTTAGCTCAAAAAATGCTAGGGCATGCCTGTGGAGTTGAAGGTGTGCGTCCAGGTATGTATATAGAGCCTCGCACACTTACTGTAGGTTCTCAAGATACTACAGGTCCTATGACAAGAGATGAGATTAAAGAGCTTGCAAGCTTAGGATTTAATGCAGATTTTGTAATGCAAAGTTTTTGCCATACCGCTGCTTATCCAAAGGTTAGTGACTCAAATTTACACAAAACTTTACCTAATTTTATGACAAGTCGTGGTGGAGTAAGCTTAAAACCAGGCGATGGGGTAATCCACTCTTGGCTTAATCGTTTTGTTTTACCTGATACAGTAGGAACAGGTGGAGATTCTCACACTCGTTTTCCTATAGGAATTTCATTTCCTGCAGGAAGTGGACTTGTAGCTTTTGCTGCAGTAACTGGCTCTATGCCTTTGAATGTACCTGAAAGTGTTTTGGTGCGTTTTAGCGGAGAATTGCAAGCTGGAGTTACTTTAAGAGATCTTGTAAATGCTATACCTTATTATGCAATCAAACAAGGACAACTTACTGTTGAAAAGAAAAATAAAAAGAACATTTTTGCGGGAAAAATTCTAGAAATCGAAGGTTTGCCGAATTTAAAAGTAGAACAAGCTTTTGAATTAAGTGATGCTAGTGCGGAAAGAAGCGCTGCTGCTTGTAGCATTGATTTAAGTATTGAAAGTGTAAGCGAGTAT
The DNA here is from genome assembly GCF_002383965.1 of Campylobacter sp. 110. Taxonomy (NCBI): domain Bacteria; kingdom Pseudomonadati; phylum Campylobacterota; class Epsilonproteobacteria; order Campylobacterales; family Campylobacteraceae; genus Campylobacter; species Campylobacter sp. 110. The sequence continues at coordinate 23,855 of NZ_NXBD01000008.1, forward strand.
ATCAAATCAAATATTTCACTTATAGAAGCAATGATAGAAGCAGGATATGAAGATAAAGCCACTCTTGCTAGAAGAGCAGATAAAATGAGAGAATGGCTTAAAAATCCCACTCTTTTAAGAGCGGATAAGGATGCAAAATATGCGTACATTATCGATATTAATCTTAATGATATCAAAGAGCCAATTCTAGCTTGCCCTAACGATCCTGATGATGTGGCGACCTTAAGTGAAATTCTAGCCGATGATAATCGTCCAAAAAATATCGATGAAGTTTTTGTAGGCTCTTGTATGACAAATATAGGACACTATAGAGCTTTAGGGGAAATTCTAAAAGATAAAGGCATACTTAAAACCAGACTTTGGGTAGTGCCTCCAACAAAAATGGATAAAGCACAACTCACCAAAGAAGGGTATTATAGTATCTTTGGCTCTGCTGGCGCAAGGATAGAAGTTCCAGGTTGTTCGCTATGTATGGGAAACCAAGCAAGAGTAAATGATGGTGCTGTTGTCTTCTCAACCTCTACAAGAAACTTTGACAATCGTATGGGTATGGGTGCTAAAGTATATCTAGGAAGTGCTGAACTTGCAGCAGTTTGTGCGATTTTAGGTAAAATTCCAAGCAAGGAAGAATACTTACAAATTGTTAGCGAAAAACTAAGTGATGAGCATAAGGCAAATATCTATAGATATTTAAATTTTAATGAGATTGAAAATTTCAAACTTGAAAATTAATTCAAATTTAATACTTATTCGGATTAAATAACAAAATTAAAATTTTCAAAGGAAAAATATTGAAGTTATTATTCACTTCCTTTTGTTGTTTTGCAAGTTTAATGGCTAGTGATGCCATTAACTGCGACAACATTAAAAATAATAAAACATTGCTAAATGAAAGTTCAAATTTAGATTATTTAAATATAGCTTCAAGCTGTAAAGAATCTTTAAAAAATCAAGATTTTACAAAAAAACTCTATGCAATTTCCAATGAAATTCGCGGAAGCAATAGCTCTTGTAATGGTGTGGCTTATTTGCCAAAATTACAACAATTTGATTTTTTATTATTAAAAATAGCTATCGATCCCATCGCTTATCAAAAAACTTTAGATACACCCGAAAATTTAGAAAAAAAATATGATATTTTAAGATCTTATTTTAGATATTGGGCATATCAAAGTATAGGAAATTTTAGACTTTACAAAGCTTTTTGGAAAGAATACAATAACGCTATAGAACCTTTAGAAAAGTATTTTGAAAGTAATTTTAATTTTGATAAAGGTAGTAATATTTACTATACTAGCAATGCCTTAAACGAATTTTTAAATTGGGCTGTTGGTGAAACAAAAATTTACAAAGACATTAGTCCTTTAGCAAAAATCATGTCAAATAAAAATTATTCGGTATCTTATATACAAGATTTTATTTTTTCAAATAATCCAAGCCAAGATGATCTTACTATAGCCTTGCAAGCAGCGCTTCTAAATCAAAGAGAAAAAGAAATTTTAGAACTTTTGATTCGTTTTGGTGCTAGGATTGACGAAGGTTATGAAAGTGCTATTTTTTACGCATTGAAAAATTATGAAAATACAAATTTTTTAATCCAAAATGGAGCAAATGTTAATCAAGCCAATGCCTTTGGTAAAACCCCGCTTTTTTATGCCATAGAGTTTAATCGTCTTGATATCATAAAACTACTTCTTGATAATGGAGCAAATGTTAATCAAAAATATATTAATAACAATGAAAAATTAGCATTAAGTGCGAACATAGGTTCAAATACGCCTTATTTTATTACATTTTGCGCTCTAGAGCACACTTCAAAAAATGTTTTAATGCATGCTGCAGCCTATGGAAATGTTGAAATTTTAAAACTTCTTATTTCAAAAGGGGCAAATTTTAACGCTGTTGATGATCTTGGTTTTAATGCACTTGACTTTTCGCTAGCAGCAGGTAAAAAAGAAAATGCTGATTATCTAAAAAGCTTGGGTTTAAAAGCAAACGAAAATCTATTTTACGGAGGTAGTTTAGAATGAAAACCGCATTTATTACAGGAGCGAGTTCAGGTTTTGGTAGAGCTTGTGTTGAAGCTTTTATACAAGAAGGCTACAAAGTAATCGCCCTTGCTAGACGCAAAGAGCGTCTAGAAGAGCTAAAAAATGCTCACAAAGATAAGATTTACTCCCTTTGCATAGATGTAAGAAATCAAAAAGAAATCTTTGAAGCTATTGAAAATTTACCTAAAGAATTTCAAGAAATTGATGTGCTTTTTAATAATGCAGGTTTAGCTTTAGGGGTAGATGAATTTGATAAATTAAACCTTGAAGATATTAACACTATGGTAGATACAAACATCAAAGGATTTTTATATGTTGCAAAAGCTGTTATTCCTATACTTCGTAAACAAAAAAATGCTTATATTTTTAACTTAGGTTCGGTTGCAGGACGCAATCCTTATTTTGGAGGCAATGTGTATTGTGGAACCAAAGCCTTTGTAGGACAATTTTCATTGGCCTTAAGAAATGATCTTAGAGGAAGCAATATCAAAGTAACAAACATTGCTCCAGGACTTTGCAAAACTGAATTTAGTGAAGTGCGTTTTAAAGGAGATATCCAAAAAGCTGATGCAGTGTATGAAAATACGCAATTTATCAGTGCTAATGATATTGCCAAAGTGGTAATGTCTATCATTAACCTACCAAGCCATATTAATGTTAATGAAATCGAGCTTATGCCGGTAACACAAACTTGGAATGGATTTTATATAGAAAGAGATGAATGAATAAATTTTTAGTTTTATTGTTTTTACCTTTAGTTGCATTTGCAAACTCCTCAGAAGCAGCTGCAAATGCTAATTTATTTGGAGCTTTTACGCTTATACCGCCTTTAGTTGCTATTGCTTTAGCCTTTATCACAAAAGATGTTATTTTGTCACTCTTTGCTGGAGTTTTAAGCGGAACTTTTCTACTTAGCCTTTCTGCAAATATTTTTAAAGCACAACATTTAACTTTTGTAAATTATTACAATACTGCAGTAGAATCTTTTTCAAAAATTATTTCCTATATCTTAGGTTCAACTTCAGATCCAGTAAATGCAGGAATCATTTTACAAATTCTTTGTATAGGTGGTCTTGTGGCACTTATCACAAAAATGGGAGGTGCAAAAGCTGTAGCATTAAAATTTGCCAAAAGAGCCAAATCAGCTGTATCAGCTCAAGTTAACACTTGGTTTTTAGGGCTTTTAATATTTTTTGATGATTATGCTAATTTACTCATCGTAGGTCCAATTATGCGTCCTTTGGCGGATAAATTTAAAATTTCTCGTGAAAAATTTGCCTTTATTATCGACTCTACTGCAGCTCCTGTGGCAGGAATAGCTGTAATTTCTACTTGGATAGGCTTAGAAGTTTCCTTAATTAAAACCGCTTATGAACACATAGGCATTAGCGATATTAGTGCTTTTGGAATTTTTGTCGAAACCATACCTTATCGTTTTTATAATATCTTCATGCTTTTTTTTGTAGTCATGACTGCAATCATGGGGCGTGAGTTTGGTTCTATGTACAAGGCTGAAGTGCGTGCAAGAACTACAGGACAAATCGCTCCTTTATCAAAATCAAGCACCCTAGATACCGCAGAACTTGAAGATCAGTTTTTAGCACCAAAAGAAGGTATTAAAATTCGTGCTTTTGATGCTATTGTTCCTATTTTTACTTTAATCATTTTAGCTATATTAGGATTTTATTTTAATGGACTAAGTGCTTTAGAAGGCGAAGAACTTGCAAAAGTAAGTGCCAATCCTTTATCTTTTGAAACTTTTAGGGCTGCTTTTGGAAATGCTGATTCTTCTGTGGTGTTATTCCAAGCTGCTTTGTTTGCTGCTATTGTAGCGATTTTTATCGGGGTGCGTCGTAAAATTTTCAATCTTAAAGAAGCGGTAGAAACTTGGATATATGGCTGGAAAACCATGATTTTTACCATAGTATTGCTTTTATTTGCTTGGTCGCTTTCAAGTATAGTAAAAGATCTAGGGACTTCTTTATTTATCACTAGTTTACTTGCAGATAAATTGCCTGAGTTTATTTTACCTGCTACTATTTTTGCTTTTGCTTCAGCCATTTCTTTTGCCATAGGAACAAGCTATGGAACTATGGGGATTTTAATGCCTTTGGCTGTGCCTTTAGCTCATGAAATCGCCAAAATCAATGGCATGGATGCAAATGCAATGCATCATTATATGGTGATTAATATAAGTTGTGTCTTAACTGGAGCCATTTTTGGAAACCATTGTTCGCCTATTTCAGACAATGTAATCCTTTCATCAATGAGTGCAAAATGTGATCATATGGAGCATGTTCGCACTCAAATTCCTTATGCTTTATTTATTTGTGTAATTTCTTTATTTGCTGGTTATATACCTGTTTCTTTGGGGCTTAGTGTATGGTTGGTTCTTCCTTTAAATTTAATTCTTATTGCATTTTTGCTTAGAATTATCGGAAAGAAAACTTCATGAGTCTTCAAGAATTTGGAAATTTTTTAAAATTAGAAGAAAAAGCTTCTTTTATAAAAGAATTTTTCAAAGATTTTTATCAAGGAAATTTCGAGCTTTTTTCTTCTAAAGATAAACATTACCGCACAAGAGCAGAGCTTTCATTTTATCATGATAAAGACGAAATTTATTATGCGATGTTTGAAAATAAAAAGAAAATCATCATAGAAAGCTTAGATTTTGCAGATGAAAAAATCACCGCTTTTATGCCCAAACTCTTAAAACAAATTCGCAACAATACAAATTTAAAAGAAAAACTTTTTGGTGTAGAGTTTTTAGCGACTAAAAACGAGTTAAGCACCACTCTACTTTATCATAAAAATATAGAGCTTATTTACAATGACTTAAATAATTTAAGCTTAGAACTTGATGCAAATTTAATCGCAAGAAGCAAAGGTAAAAAACTTGTTTTTAAAAAAGAAAATTTAAGACAAGAGCTTGATATACAAGGTAGAAAAATATTTTATGAATTTAACAATGATTGTTTCATACAGCCTAATACCTTCATCAATGAAAAAATGATAACTTGGGTGTGTGAAAATTTAAAAACCCAAGAAAGAAAAGACTTGCTTGAACTTTATTGTGGATATGGAAATTTTACTCTAGCTTTAGCAATTTTTTTTAACAATGTACTAGCCACTGAAATTTCAAAAAGCAATATTAATTTTTCCTTGCTTAATTGCAAGATCAACAATATCTCAAATATCCATTTTACAAGACTTTCAAGCGAGGAATTATCCCAAGCTTTAAAAAAAGAAAGGGAATTTTTTCGTTTAAAAGATATCAATTTAGATAATTTTAGCTTTTCTCATATTTTAGTCGATCCACCGCGTGCAGGGCTTGATAAAAGCGTGATTGACTTGATTAAAAACTATGAAAATATCATTTATATTTCTTGTAATCCTATCAGCTTGAAAGAAAATTTAAAAGAACTTGCTCTTACGCATAAAGTTGAAAAATTTGCGCTTTTTGATCAGTTTGTTAATACTCCGCATTTAGAATGTGGAGTACTTTTAAAATCTTTACATTCTAAGCAATCTTCAATTCGAAAGTTGATAAATTATAAAAAATAATAATTCATTAACTTAGCTAAAACCACGATAAAAATACAAAGCACAAAAACAAAAGGATGTATAAAACGCGTTAAAGGATTTTTTCTCTTTAGCACAAAATGAAAAAATAAAGAAAACACTACCAAAGACAAAATACTAAAGGCTAAAATCAATTTTATCAAAAAAATTAAATTTAAAGGATTAAGATGAAAGCTTATCATCGCACCACCACTTAAAAATAGCAATAATACGATAAAAGGCATAATCTTAACACTCACGGAAGAAAAAAGATTTTTATCAAAATTTGGATTTTTTCTCTTAATTGTATTGAGTATAAAAATATCGACAAATAAATAACCTATAAAAAAGATTGCACAACTTAGATGAATGATTAAAATATAAGGATAAGCTTGAACCATATTTCACTCCTTTTTTAATAGCTTTTAATATTCTAGCAATTTTTTATCTTTAAAAAATTCACTTTAGTTAATTTTATATAAATATATTTTTAAATTAAAATCTATTTTTAAGCGAAATAAGATTATGATTAAATTTTTAAAATTTTTATATAAAGTAACAACGATGGATGAAAATTTAATCATAGATAAAATACTCAACAACACAAAAACCATTACCATAGTAGGACTTAGCCCCGATGAAAGCAAGCCTTCTTTTATGATAGGACAATTTTTACAAGAAAATCATTATAAAATTTATCCTATATATCCTAAATGTGATGAAATTTTAGGAGAACGCGTTTATCGAAGCTTAGATGATATCGATGAAAAAATAGATCTTGTTTTAATGTTTCTCAAGGGCGAATTTGCCTCTTCATTACTCCCAAGTATTATCCGTAAAGGAATTCAAAATTTTTGGCTGCAGCTTGGAATTTGCAACAATGAAGTTGCTAAAGAATGCGAAAATTTAAAGATTAATTTTATACAGGATAAATGCATTATGCGTGAATTGCCACTTTATCAAGATAGGATAAGCAAATGTTAGAACTGAACAAAATTTATCAAGCCAAACAAAAAATTGCTGATTTTGTAAGCAAAACTCCTTTTATACACTCTTCTTTTTTAAGCGAACTTTGCAAAAGTGAAGTGTATTTAAAAAATGAAAATTTGCAAATTACAGGAGCTTATAAAATTCGCGGTGCATATAACAAAATAGCTAATTTAGACTCAGAAGCTAAAAAAGCAGGAGTTATAGCTGCTAGTGCTGGAAATCACGCTCAAGGTGTTGCCATAAGTGCAAAGAAATTTGGCACAAAAGCTATAATCGTGATGCCAGAATCCACCCCTCTCTTAAAAGTTTCTGCTACCAAAAGCTTGGGTGCAGAAGTTATCTTAAAGGGTGATAATTTTGACGAAGCTTATGCTTTTGCAACAAACCATGCGAAAGAAAATGGATTAAGTTTTATTCATCCTTTTGAAGATGAACTTGTAATGGCAGGACAAGGCACACTTATGCTTGAAATGCTTGATGATGTAAGCGATCTTGATACCATCATAGCTCCTGTAGGGGGCGGTGGGCTTATTAGCGGGATAGCAAGCGCTGCAAAGCAGATTAATCCCAATATCAAAATTATTGCAGTAGGTGCTAAAGGAGCTCCTGCAATGCATGATAGCTTTAAAGCAAAAGAGGTTAAAAACTCTAAAAGTGTCCGTACTATAGCAGATGGTATTGCTGTGCGCGATGCTAATCCTATTAACCTAGGTATCATCCTTGAATGCGTGGATGAATTTGTTCAAGTAGACGATGAAGAAATCGCTAATGCGGTATTGTTTTTGCTTGAAAAACATAAAATTATAGTCGAAGGCGCAGGTGCTGCAAGCGTAGCCGCCCTACTTCATCAAAAAATAGATATAAAAGATTCTAAAAAAATCGGCGTTGTTTTAAGTGGCGGCAATATCGATGTGCAAATGCTAAATATCATCATAGAAAAGGGTCTTTTTAAAGCTTATCGTAAAATGCAAATCAATGTTACTTTAATCGATAAACCAGGAGCCCTACTTAATCTTACAGATAGTTTAAAATCAGCCAATGCAAACATAGTCAAGATTGATTATGATAGATTTTCAACCAAGCTTGATTATGGCGATGCTATGATTTCTATTACCTTAGAAACCAAAGGCAAAGAACATCAAGAAGAGGTGAGAAATATCTTAAAAGATAAAGGTTTTGATTTTTACGAAACTTTCTAATAAGAAATTCTACTCAGATAAAGTCCGCAAGGCGGGGCTAAAAAATGATTGTATTGTTTTTTAGCTTCGATTTGCTCTTTTAGCTCTTCTATACTCATCTTATTTTCTAAAACTTTTAAAACACTCGCAACCATTAGTCTTATTTGCGCCCTTAAAAAACCATTAGCCTTAAAACGAAAAATGGTAAAATTCTTATAAGAATACGCTTTAGCTAAAAATATTTCTCTGATAGTCGTTTTATTATCTCCTCCGCTCTTGCAAAAGAATTTAAAATCCTTAATACCTACAAAATTTTGCAAAACAAGATCAGCCTTTAAAACATCAATAAAAGGATAAAAATGAACATAAGAAGCTAAAAAAGGATTATAAGCTCCATGATAAAAAATATAGCGATATTCTCTACTTTTTACATCGTATCTTACTTCAAAATTTGAAGGCATGATTTTTAAATTTTTAACATGTATAAAAGGATGAGAAAATTTATTGATTTGTTTTTTAAGATAGTTTAAATCCCTAAAATGCTCCCCGCATTCCACGCAAGCAACAGCATAGCTTGCATGCACCCCTTTATCTGTGCGAGAAGCCATCAAAACAGAGGAAAAAATTCCAAGATGACTTAAGGCATCTTGCAAGGCATCTTGAACGCTTTTTTTGTGAGGTTGGGTAGCTGAACCTAAAAATTTCGATCCATCATAGGAAAAAATAATTTTTAATTTCATCAATAACGACTCAAAATCATCTTTTTAAAACAAACAATAGACGCGATAAAACTTAAAGCAAATATTCCAATACAAGCTAAAATAGGAGGCTGTGAAAAAGAACTTAAAAGCCCAAAATACACAGCAATAACCCCAAACATCCCAAAATAAATAAAACCTTTTTCATAACGATAAGTTACTATACCAAAAGAAAGGGCAAAAAGCGTGCTTGCGAGTGGAAATAATGCTATGGTTACATAGATTACAAATTCTTTCGCGCGTTTGGGATTTGTATTTAAATCATTCCAATACTCATAAAATTTTTTAGTTTGTAAATTTTGATCATTAAATTGTGTATTGACTATAAGCTTATCAAAATTTCCAATAAAAAGCGTTTGGCCATTTTCAAAATTATACATTTTGCCATTAGAAAGCTTAAAAGCAAAGCTGTCTTCATTTCTTTGTGCTGTTGCTTCTTTTGCGATAATCAATTGCTCTTTGTCTTCTATATTGCGTTTTGGATGATACATGATGATATTTTCATATCTGTCACTTTCTTGCTTCTCAATAAAAATCATCCATTCAAGAAATCTTTGTCCAAATTCACCCGTTTTATAATTAAATTTAACCTGAGTTTTTTTAAAATTAACAAAATTATCTTGCAATTCAAACACTATAGGTATCATAACCAAAGCTATAATTAACATCAATGCACTTACTAAAGCGGCGATTTTTAAAAAAAACTTAGCTAAAATTTTAGGTGAAAATCCCAAGGTAAATAACACTATGCTTTCATTCTCTCTAGAAAGCCTAAAAAGAGCCAAAGTAAGAGCGATAAAAAAAGCTATAGGCAGGGTAAAAATAAGAATTCTAGGCAGCATAAAGCCGTATAATTTAAGCAAATCTGCAAAATTAATCTCTATACTAGAAGTAAGCTTAGCAAGTTGTATAAAAAAAACCATAGAAACTATAGCAAAAAGCACAAAAAAAATCGATAAATTTGTACTTAAAAATTGATTTAAAACATATCTTAAAGCAAGTTTCATATTAATTCCTGAACAATCAAATATATCAAATATATCACAAAAGCAGCATTGATAAAGGGTAAAAATGCTAGTTTTGTATTTTTATTATGGATAAAAAAGGGTAAAGACAATAACGAAGCAAGAAAAAGAATTATAAAAGCACCCTTAAAACCAAATACCCCTGCCATACTAGCAAGGATAATAATATCCGCATCACCTAAATTTTCTTGTATGTCTTTTGTTCTAAAATTTTTTAAAAATGCTATAAAATTTTTAAGTAAAAACAAAAAACCAGCAAAAATAAAAGCTTGAACCATAAATCCATTTTGGAAATTTTCAAATATAAAAAAATACGCAAATTCATCGCTATTAAAAGCAAAAGAAAATGCAATAAAAAAAATCAACCAAAGCAATTTTTGAGGCACAGCTTGAAATTTTAAATCTATGCAAGAGAGTGCAAATAAAACAAATAGAAAAATCAGCAAATGGATAAATTCCTCTATATTTTGGCTTAGCAAATAAGCAATCCAAGCAAAAATCATCCCCAAAACTTCAGTCAAAAAAACATAAAAAGGGATTTTAGCATGGCAAGTTTTGCACTTAAAACGAAGAAAAATATAAGAAAAAATAGGTATTAACTCCAAAGGCTTAAGTTTTTGATGACAAGAAAAGCAATAAGAACGCAAGCTTAATAAGGGCTTGTTTTCACAAAAACGCATTGTTAAGCTCATACAAAATGAACCCAAGCTCGCTCCTAAAATAGCTAAAATCAAAAAAGCTATGGGATTATTTTCCAAAAGTTCTCTCTCTTTTTCTGAATTCTTTTATGATTTTTTTAAATTCTCTTTTTGTAAGAGAAGGAAATAAGGTTTCGCTAAAATAAATTTCTGCATAAGCGCATTGCCAAAGCAAGAAATTAGACAATCTTTTAGCATTTCCCACACGAAGCATCAAATCCACATCCAAAGGCAAATCTAAATTATCGCTTATGTTTTTTTCATTGATTTCCAAACCTTTTTCAATCAAGCGTTTAACCGAACGCACGATTTCATCTTTTGCTCCATAACTGATAGCTAAATTCACACAAAGCAAATCACAATGCTTGGTTTTTTCTTCCACAAGGGCTATTTTTTCTTGTAAATGTGTATCAAGTCTTGATAAATCCCCGATAGCTCTTAATCTTGCATTGTTTTTTTCAAATTCTTTTAAGGCTTCATCCAAACAACGATCCAAAAGCTCAAAAATAAATTCAATCTCATCTTGAGGTCTGTTCCAATTTTCCGTGCTAAAAGCAAAAAGGCTTAAATTTGAAATTCCCTCCTCTACACAAGCTTCCATGAGCTTTTGCATGGTTTTAACACCTTGAGAATATCCAAGCTTAGCTAAAAAACCTTTTGCCTTAGCCCAACGCCTATTGCCATCCATTACAACAGCAAGATGTTTTAATTCATTCATTATCACCCTTTAAAATCAAATAATTTTTTAAATACAAATAAAGGTTGTATATTTTTATCTTGCAAAACATTAAATTGCAAGTGCTCGTTTAAAAATTTTTGCACCTTAAAAAATGGGGTAAATATCGAAATTCCACCCTCATCGATCAGAATTTTCAAAGCTCCAAAAACGCCAAAATAAAGATAAATTTCTAAAAATTTAACCTTTTTTTTCATCTGAAACAAACAAGCTTTACCCTCAAAGATAAAAGGGATATGATAAATATTTTCAAAACTTGCAAAAAGCATTTCTTTTAAAATATGATATTTATTTTTATCTTTGCACTCTAAAAGATTTGAAATAATATATTTTTTATAATCAATCCTACCCTCTAAAATTTCAACCATCAAAGATAATCCCTCTTCAAAGGGATGAAAATCAGGCCTTTTAGATAAATGCTTAAATGCGATCGCGCCGCCTTTTTCTATATAAAGCTCGGCTAAATACTCAGCTCCAATTTCTAATTCTATCATGCTTTTGGTTTGAATTTTTCTATGATTGAGCAAAAGTGTGTAGTGTGCATAGCCTGATTTTGCTAAAACTTTCATTTGTATAGGTAGGGTTGAGTTTATCATATTCATATTTTTTCACACCAAGAAACCAAATCAAAAGCCAAATCTTCCTTGCTTTTTAAACCGCTTTTTTCTATCTTATTTACTGTAATAAAATGAATTTCATTCTTAGAACTTCCAAAATAATTTTCTTCTTCTAAGATATTTAAACAAACCATATCAAGCTTTTTATCATCAAGCGATTTTTTGGCATTTTCTAAAGCATTTTGAGCGTCAAATTCCATCTTAAAGCCTATTTTTTTACCTTTAAAATTTAAATTTTTAAGCAAATCCTCATTTAATCTTAAATGCAAATTTAAACCTTCTAAATGCTCATTTTTTTTGATTTTGCCTTTTTTAAATTCAGGTATAAAGTCACTTACAGCCGCTGCCATGATTAAATAATCTTTATTTGAATTTTGCTCCAATAATTCTTTTAATTCTAGCGAGCTTTCAAAACTCTTAAGAGAATAAGGCGTATCAAAATAAACCGAACTTAAAAGCGTTACTTTAGCCCCCAAAAAATAAAACGCATCAGCGATTGCCTTTGCCATTTTTCCACTTGAAAAATTACTCACACAACGCACATTATCAATCTTTTCTTTTGTCCCTCCACCACTAATGACAACTTCTTTATCACACCAAAATGATTGCTTGAAAAGCTCTCTTTTGCTTATATTAAAGATATCTTTTACTTCAGCCAAAGCTCCGATACCTTCATCTTTACAAGCTAAAATTTTTGAAATTGGTTCTATAATCAAAGCTTGATTTTTTTTAAGTAAGGCTAATGAATTTTGAGTGCTAAAATGATGATACATGTTAGTATTTGCAGCAGGAGCTATGATCAGCGGCTTGTTTGTAGCAATTAGGGTTTGTATGAAAAGATTATCAGCTATTCCTAAGGCCAGTTTATTGATAGAATTTACGCTTGCAGGTGCAAAGAGAATCAAATCCGCATCTTTACTAAAGCCAATATGATTATTTGAGTTTTTCCAGCTCTCATTCTCTTCGCATAAAACTTCATCTGCTAAAGCTTCAAAGCTCATTTTAGAAGCAAATTTTAAGACTCCATTAGAGAGCAAAACTTTTACCCCAAAACCTTCTTTTTTAAACAAAGATATAAGCTCATAAGCCTTATAAAAAGCTATACTACCGCTAATGGCTAAAAGTATGGTTTTCATTTTTGAAATTTCTTATAAAAATAATCTTTGACAAGTTTTTTCTCTGCACGGTTGATAAAAAGAACTCCACTTTCAACATTACAATCAACCGAACTTCCAGCAGCGATAATCACATCATCTTCTATCTTTACAGGCGCGATAAATTGAGTATCAGAGCCTACAAAAACATTTTTTCCTATGATGGTTTTATGTTTTTTAACTCCGTCATAATTGCAAGTTATAGTTCCACAGCCTATATTTGTGCCACTCTCTATCTCACAATCTCCTAAATAGCTCAAATGCCCTGCTTTTACGGTATTTAACTTTGCATTTTTGCATTCTACAAAATTTCCTATATGAGTGTTTTTTAACTCACAATTTGGACGCAAATGTGCCAAAGGCCCTACATCGCTATTTTCTACGATGGAATTTTCTATCACGCTTGAACTTTTAATGATAGAGTTTATAATCTTACTTTTGCCCTCTATCCTTACATTTTCATATACTTCACATTCACCTACAAATTCAACATCTGCACCTATAAAAGTGCTTTGCGGTAAATGAAAAATCACACCCTGTTGCATCCAGTATTTTTTAATTTTTTCTTGCATGAAATTTTCAGCTATACTGAGTTCAAATTTATCATTAATCCCCATAAATTCATCTTCATCTACAAAAACTGCTTTAATCATCACATCTTTTTCTTTTGCTAGTTTTACAATGTCGGTTAAATAATACTCTTTTGCCGCATTATTGTTATCAATCAAAGGTAAAAGCTCTTTTAAAAGTCTCGAGTCAATCACATAAACCCCAGCATTGCAAGTATTTATCTCTTTTTCTTGCGTATTTGCATCTTTAAATTCAACAATTTTTTCAACGCTATCGTTTTTTATCACCACCCTACCATAACTTTTAGGATCTCTTGCTTTAAAAACTGCTAGATTTAATTTTGCATTATTACTCAACAAAGCTTCCAAACTTGTTTGCTCAACCAAAGGCATATCACCACAAAGAATCAACACTCTTTCATTTTTAGGCTCAAACCCACTTAAAGCTCCCGCAGTTCCTGGATAATTTTGCAAATCTTGCTCTAAAATTTGTGTTTTTGGAAAATATTCTAAAATTTCTTTTTCAACGCGTTCTTTTTGATGAGATAAAACCACGCTCACATCTTCACTTATAGCAAAAGCTTTCTCTAAGATATGTAAAATCATACTTTTTTGACACAGCTCTTGTAATACTTTTGGTTTTTCAGATTTCATTCTTGTTCCAAGTCCTGCTGCTAAAATCAAAATGGAAGTTTTCATTATAAAAAGCCTTTTGAGGATAATTTTATTTTAATTTTAACATTTTAAAGTTAAATTTTTCTCTAAATTAAAACAAGTTAAACTCTTTTTTAGTGAGTAAAAGTTAAAATTAAGTTTCATTTTTTAATCAAGGTTTATTTTTGAAAAAAATTTTAACATTATTGTTTATCAGCGGTTTTTTTAGTGTTATTTTCGCTGCCGAAGCAACAATTCCTACAGTAAATTTAAGCCTAAGTGCTCCTGATACTCCTAATCAACTTGTTACAACATTAAACATAGTCATAGTCTTAACCATACTTGCATTAGCTCCAAGTATAATTTTTGTTATGACTTCTTTTTTACGCTTGATTGTAGTTTTTTCATTCTTGCGTCAAGCTATGGGAACTCAAAGTATGCCGCCTAATACCATCTTAGTAACCTTGGCATTGATTTTAACCTTTTTTATAATGGAGCCTGTGGCTACAAAGTCTTATAATGAAGGCATCAAGCCTTATTTAGCAGAGCAAATAGGCTATGAAGAAGCTTTTGCAAGAGGTGTGAAACCTTTTAAAGATTTTATGCTTAAAAATACACGCGAAAAAGACTTAGCTTTATTTTACCGCATACGAAACCTGCCTAATCCTAAAACCATAGATGATGTTCCACTTACGGTTTTAGTTCCTGCTTTTATGATTTCAGAACTTAAAACTGCTTTTGAGATAGGCTTTTTGATTTATTTGCCATTTTTGGTTATCGATATGGTTGTGAGTTCGGTTTTGATGGCGATGGGGATGATGATGCTTCCTCCTGTTATGATTTCATTGCCTTTTAAACTTTTGATTTTTGTATTAGTGGATGGATGGAATTTGCTAGTGCAAAGGCTTGTGGAAAGCTTTGTAACTTAAGATTTATAAAATCTTAAAAACAAAATTCCAAGAAAAAGATACAAAAGCAAAAATAATTCTAAAGCTAAAAGTATATACAAAAACAAGCCTTTAACGCAAAAAAGAGCTATAAAAACAACAAAAAGAATTACTAAGGCTGTTCGCCCTAGAAAGACTTTTTCTAGGGTCTTGATAGAATAAAAAGTAAAATCTAAAATAAGAGTAAAAATAAATTCTAGCATTGTAAAATACACCCAAAAACTAAGCTTAGCGGCATCTTGCAGCCATCATGTCAATTTTTGAATTGTAAGTACTTCCGCCCGGTGCAGGTGCATTCGCAACCCCAGCACCTACTACCCCCAATCTTATTCCATAATTTAAAATTAAAGGTATAGCTCTATCTTCTTGATAAGCATATTTGCAATACTCCCTAGCTGCGTTTAGTACAGTGCAAGATAAAAACAAAAATAACAAAAAAAATGCAACTTTTTTCATTATCTTAAATCCTTTTATTTAAAATTTAGATAATGATATTGTATATCAAGATTTATAAAATTAATATTAATTATCAATATTTTATTAAAAGCCTACAAGAAAAAAGTGATATTATTTTGCTTAAAAACTTCTTTAATGTCTTTTAAATACTTATTGCCCAAAAAATCTAAAAAGCCATTTTTCCTACTCTCATCAATGAAATTATCAAGCTTGTCCTTTAAAGCTTCATCACCTTTTCTTACAGCTATACCCCAAAACTCAGGATTTTCTTGAAAAGGCGCTAAAATGGCTCTGGTTGTATCTTGATGCTTTTGCCAAGTCCGATAAATCGTAAGTTGATCATAAAAAAATCCATCAGCCTTGCCTTGAATCACTTCCAAAATAGCAGCATTTTCTTTATCAAATAAATTAATAGTTGCATTTTTTAAATTTTTAACCGCATATAAATGCCCTGTAGAACCACGCTTTAAAGCCAAAACTTTGCCCTTTTTATCTAAATCTTTGATATTTGTAATATCAGAGTTCAAAGGAGTTAAAATAGCCAAATTTGCCTTAGCATAAGGAATGCTAAAATCCACCACTTTCTTTCTCTCATCGGTAATTGTCATAGAGGACATAATAAGATCTATCTTGGCTGTTTTTAAAGCAGGTATTAAACCATCCCAAGCGATATTTTTTACTACAAGTTTATAGCCGTTTTTCTTTGCAAAAGCTTCTAAAAAATCCACGCTAATTCCACTTGCTTTGCCTGTTTTATCGCTCATTTCAAAAGGCGGATATCCAAGCTCCATTCCTACAACCAAATCTTTTGCACTCAAATTTAAAGCAAAAAAAGAGATAAAAATCAAAATAATTTTTTTCATAATTTCCTTTCAAATTTTTTTGTAAAAAAATTATACTAATTTTATCTTATTTTGTTATTAGAAAGAAAATGAATTTAAAATCTCAAATTTTACAAATCTATTTTACCTAAATCTTTGAATTTTGAAATTGAACCTTTTGGATTTTAATATCAAAATATTAAAATCCTTAATTAAAAGCCTAAACCCTAGTCTGTCCTATAAGATTATTTAATCTATCCATTATAGATCCAACATAAGAATTTATACTTTCACTGCTTGCTTTCCAGCCATTAGCCTTTGCTTGATTAAACTGATTATCAAACCAAGCTCCACCATAGCCTATGCTTGTATTTTGCCAAGCAACTCCTTTTTCCATTGCATATATATCTGCATCAAGCCAACCATCTTGTGCATAGCCTTTTAATAAACTTGCAAAATCTACTTTGCCTGTCATAATGTCATCGAAATCTACATTAGAGTATTTTGGAATACTTTGTTTGGCAACATTAAGATTATAATTCATTGCTTGCGGTGCAATAGTTGTATTTTTTCCTGCAACCATATAACCACCTTCTGATTTTAAAAAGCTCATAAACAAAGCTTCTTTAGAATAACTTCCATCTTCATTTTGTGGATAAACTGACATATCAGGATTAAATCCACCTTCCATTAAAGCTCCTTGTGATAAACTTTGAGTTGATATATTTAATTTTTGCGGATAAAAATCAATACCCATCATTCCCATTTGTATTGCTTGAGCTTCATGAAATTCATCATCTGTTTTAAAAACATTAGTTACTTTTGTGTTAGAATGATTAACTAGTCCTAATGCATTATAAGGATTGGATTGATCTGAAAAATCTAAACCTTTATAGCCAACAGAAATATAACCCTTGGGCATAGAATTTATATCTGCTTCAGTGAAACTTGTTTTATTGGTATCATTAAAAGTATGATTAAGAATTTGATTAAATTGATTATAGTATTGTTTTATGGTATCAGCCATATCTATATTGGTAAAATAGCGAGAAATTCCTAGCTGTTCTTTTATATCTTGATATTGTGCTTCATTAAAGTTATATATCTCATCCAAAGTAGATTTATGTATCTTAAAATCATTTGGCAATCCTGCAGCTTTGTTAAAGTCACTTCCCATATAACCATCTTTATCTACACTATAACCATAGGCTGTATCAGTGCTTAAATCTACTTGTTTATATTTTAGAGTATAAATAGAGTTTTTAAATTCACTAGATATATCATAATTAGGAGAACTTGTCTTACTACTTATACTAAAATTAGTATTATTGCTAGTA
>NZ_NXBD01000009.1:0-688 GCF_002383965.1 Campylobacter sp. 110
TATTCTTTAACATATTGCACCCTTTCTTGTACTTGATTTTTTTGATTGTTTGCTTCATTTAAAGCCTTTAATTCTGTTTTATGAATTTGATTTAATTCTTTTAATTTTTCTTGATTATTTTCATTTATTTTTAAAGCCAAAGCTAAATCACTTTGACTTTTTTCTAATTTGGCCTTTGTGCTATCAAGTCTTAGATAAAAATATCCTGTTAAGATTGCCATTAAAGCTAAGGCTATATAAAGCTTTGCATTTCCAGATAAAAGATTTATCATATTTTGTTTTAGAAGTTTAAGTAAGGTTTTTATATAATACCCCTAAGGGTTAGCCGTAGGTCTAGCCCCCTATGGCTAAATTTTACCCTTGAAAGTGGGTGATTTTTATGACTACATATCACCAAATAATCGTTATAATTATACTCTTATGTATAATTATTGTCAAGGCTTATTAGTCTTGTCCCCTTTTAGGGGGATTATTTGGTAACCTACTTAAACTTTTATCTCCTTTCTATGCTAATTCATTTGTTATTTCTAATTTAATGTCTTCAAGATTTTTACCATACATGAAATCATAAAATTCTTTACAAGCTTGTCTGCTTTGACCGATACTTTCATTATTATTATCCTTGGTAAGCCCCAGCAAGATACAACCTTGTGTGTCTTTGTCAGTGTTTCCCCAGTGTATTAAAATT
>NZ_NXBD01000010.1:0-4329 GCF_002383965.1 Campylobacter sp. 110
TATTCTTTAACATATTGCACCCTTTCTTGTACTTGATTTTTTTGATTGTTTGCTTCATTTAAAGCCTTTAATTCTGTTTTATGAATTTGATTTAATTCTTTTAATTTTTCTTGATTATTTTCATTTATTTTTAAAGCCAAAGCTAAATCACTTTGACTTTTTTCTAATTTGGCCTTTGTGCTATCAAGTCTTAGATAAAAATATCCTGTTAAGATTGCCATTAAAGCTAAGGCTATATAAAGCTTTGCATTTCCAAATAAAAGATTTATCATATTTTGTTTAGAAGTTTAAGTGTGGGGTGTAAACTTTAACCTACTTAAACTTTATCTCCTTTCATGCTAACTCATTTGTTATTTCTAATTTAATGTCTTCAAGATTTTTACCATACACCAAATCATAAAATTCTTTACAAGCTTGTCTGCTTTGACCGACACTTTCATTATTATTATCTTTAGTAAGCCCCAGCAAGATACAACCTTGTGTGTCTTTGTCAGTGTTTCCCCAGTGTATTAAAATTGCACGACTTGAAGGAACTTCATCATTATAAACATTTATCATTGTATCATCTTTTTTTGTAATACTTCTTAAAGTATTTTCAAATCGTGAAGGACTATGTCTTTTTAAATTATAATTTCCTTCAGGTATTCTTAAATCTTTGCCACTTTCTAAACCTTCTTTGTCTTCTTCCAAAGAAAAACATTCAAAAAGAATTTTTTCTTCATCATCTAAAACCTTAAATTTACCAATAACACAAGTTTTACCTGTGTATCTTCTATTAATTGTTACTTTCATTATAATTCCTTTCTTTTTATTTTTTGTATTTTATTTTTAGATTTAAACTCATTTTTCTTCTTCAAATTCAAATAAAAAAGCATTATCACCATAGGTAGTTTTATCAATTTCTTTTTTTATTCCTATAAAGCTTCTCTCGACTATAATTTCATTTTGAACTCTAAGGGCTTTTTGCATTTTTATATTTGAAAGATTGACATTTCCATAATATCCAGCTTGCCTATAAAAAAGACTCATAGGAATTTCATTTGTAAAAAGCTCTATACTTACACTATTTTTTATATTAGAAGCCCAAAGACAGCATTCATTTGCATTGCCATCATATTTTTTTAAAGCATTGGTAATATTATGCCAAGCAGGATCATTATAAATTCCGCTCGTTTTGATATTTCCTTCTATTTGATTTTTACTTGGTTTTGAAAGAACGCTAACTTCAGTATAATTTTTAGATTTTAAACCCATTCCATCTTTAGTGATTAAAAAACTGCCTTCATTAAGTCCTTTTATAATTTGCGTAGTGCTTGCTAAAGAATTTTCAAAACCAAAACGCAAATCACTTAAACATCCGCCATATTGACCACTATTTAAATTTGTATCAAAACTAATAATAATCAACTCTTGTGCTGTAATATTTTCATTTCCAAGCAAATTAATCCAACTTGTGTATTTATCATCACTTGCCACACAAAGCCAAAGTTGTTTTACATTTTCATTATAAGTTATAATTAAATCATTAACATTAGCTTTTGTTTTTGGAGTGGGAATAGAATTAGATACTTTTATTCCATTAATGCCTAAATTTAATTTCATATCTTCGAGCATCTCTTCTATAATAGGTTTAATTTCTTCTTTTGTTGGTGTTTGAGCCTTTAAACTTTCTAAAAATTCATCTTGACTTTTTCCCGTGTTTTCTTCATTTTCAAGCCAAAGTTCATAAGCACTTTTACCATCAGCTCCTTTAGCTCCATCTTGCCCTTTTAAATTTTCAAGCTGTTCTTCTGTAAAATCTTCATAAGTAAAAGGATCTCCTTTATCACCTTTTAAACTTTCTTGATTTTCTAAAACAACTTTTAATACAACTTCTTTTAAACTCTCTTCATTGATATTTGCATTGATGCCAAGCTCTTCTAGCAAGGCTTCTAGTTTTTCTTTTAATTCACTTTGTTTTATAAAGTTAAAACTTGTTAAAACTTCATTTATAGCATTTTTAATACTTTCATCGCTTGGTTTTACTCCATTTTTAAAAAGTTCTTTTAAAATTTCTAAAGCTTCACTAAAATCTTTATTGATTTCTTCTGTTTTTATGGCAATTTCTCTTAAATCCACGCTCATCTTATCCCCTTTATTAAACATTTGATCTGATGAAATAAATTACAAGAGCAATAAAAAACAAAAATCTTAAATTTATTTATTTCTAAAGCTTGCATTGCTTCTTTTAAAACAAGATCAGCAAGTTTGTAATCTTTTCTTGATTTTGCTTTTTCACATAAAAAATCATGCACTACACAAGCACTAAAATACTCACTTTTAAAAGGTGGAAACAAAGACCAAAAAAGGCGTGGAATACTCGCTCCATCAGTTTTAAAACCTTGTGGTACAATGCCTTTGTAATTTGGCAAAATAAACTCATAATCTTGTATCACTTCAAATCTATCTTTATCATAAGGTTTTACACAAACCCTTTTTAATTCATTTTTCATTTTTATCGCCTTCTAATTTTAAATATTTGTTTGCTATATTTTTAAATTTTTCTATAAAAAGATTATAAAAGTCCATTTCTTTAATATCTTCTTTTTTCCTAATGCTTTGGACACTGATTAAAAATGCTAAAAACTCACCTATGGTTAAAAAGCTAAAAGAATAATCCACAAGATAGTAAAAAACACTGATTTGCTTAGCCATAATAGCTAAGATAAAAGGCACAAAAAACATTAAAGTTTTACTTAAAATATCTGTGATTAAAAAATTTCTAAAATTTTTTCTTAGAGCTAAAGTTTTAATCATAGAGGCTATACCTGAAAAGCTAAAAACAATGAGCAAAACAATAACTTGAGCTGTTTCTATTTTAAAATACGCTAAAAATTGATAAAAAAAAGCTAATATAGCACTGCCTGCAAATAAAATAACATTAGTGTTGTTTTCTAAGTTATTCATTTTTCACTCTCCCATGCAATTAAATTTAATTCTTCTAAAGATGTGGCATTTTTCACTTTATTTCTTAGTTCATCATTTTTAAAAATAATACTTTCAGTATATTTAGCGATACCAACCCCAAATTCTAGAAATTCTTCTTTGTTAAATGTAGTGATTTTATTATCTTGATCAATCCAAGCAATATTTTCCAAAGGAGTATTATTAAGATTTGCTAACATTATCTCGCTAACTTTTCCGCTGATATTAATTTTTGCTTCAGTATCAATTTGAAATGTAGTATTTTTAAAAGGCATAAACAAAAGCTTTTCTTCTTTTATAGCTTTTAACTCTTCTAATTTTAATTCTTTTAACTCTTCTAAGGTTTTTTCTTTAATCTCATAAGAAACAATATAAAGATTATTTTCTTCATCGTAATTTTGAACTTGCTTAAGTGTCTGTGTTTTTTCATCAAAGCTTGGCACTTCTTCTTCTTCTTCAACTTTAGCAAAACCAAGCTCTTTTAAAAGCTCATTATCGCAAGCACTTAAAAAATAAATATCTTGTGCATCAATTTCACCTTCTTCGTTTTGTATTTTTACATCTTTTAAAAAAATATCATCATATTTTAAACTTTTATTTTTTAAATCATAAAACATATTTATCCTTTCTTAATTCCAGTATAATGTTAATTTTGCTCTTGGGTTTAATCTATTCCCACCACCTAAATTCCAACCAGGAGTTGCATTTGCACTACCACTTTGATAAGAACTTAGCATTATTTGTAAGTTATTTATATTTCCAAATTTGAATTTTTTCTCTACTTTGATTTTTGCATTGGCAGCGTAATATTTACTTAAACCATGCAATTCTACATTAGAGTTAAAAATGTTCCATGTGATATTCAAAGTATTTGCAGAAGTTTTATTAGACATACTTCCAGTCGTCCAAACTTCGCCTAACATAACCACTTCTTTATTATTAATATTTGATGGCAATACCACTGCTTGTTTATAAATCATGTCTAGCTTTAACATATAATTATAATTTGCAACCGAGCCTCCTAAAGATGGAGGTAAATTTAGTGCTATGCCATTATTAGAAAGAAGGAGGCAGTTCATTTTAAGTCCTTACTAATCTTACATTATTCGAAGCTATGCAAAAATAAGCAAAAGTTTCAGTGCCACTAAATCCACTTTGAGCTATTCTAAATTTAAAAGGTGCCGAAAAAGCAGTGATATTTTGAGCATTATTGACAGTGATAGTTCCACTTTTACCTGCTCCACCCCAATTTGCTATACCAATAGCTCCTCTGGCTGTCATTGTTAAGATAAAATGCTGAGCTTGTCTTAAATCTAGATTTATACTGCCAGTTGTGCCAAGATTTCTAATTCCACCACCATAATC
>NZ_NXBD01000011.1:0-6292 GCF_002383965.1 Campylobacter sp. 110
TGGAAATGCAAAGCTTTATATAGCCTTAGCTTTAATGGCAATCTTAACAGGATATTTTTATCTAAGACTTGATAGCACAAAGGCCAAATTAGAAAAAAGTCAAAGTGATTTAGCTTTGGCTTTAAAAATAAATGAAAATAATCAAGAAAAATTAAAAGAATTAAATCAAATTCATAAAACAGAATTAAAGGCTTTAAATGAAGCAAACAATCAAAAAAATCAAGTACAAGAAAGGGTGCAATATGTTAAAGAATATATTTATAAAAGCAATGAAAATAATATTACCAAGCTTTTTAACGATGTCGTTGATAGGTTGTGGGATGCAAACTCAACAAGTAGTAACCAAAATAGAAATTCAAAAAGTAAGAATTCCGCAAGAACTACTAACATTAAGTCCTCTTGAAAAGCCAATAGCAAAAAATGAACTAGATATTTTAAATGCTTATTCTATGCTTTTTTACAAATACAAACAGTGTGAGATACAGATTAGAAAGATTAAGGAGTTGAATGATGAATAACACATCTTTGCTCGTAAATGCGGGCGAAGATGTTATTTGTTAAAATTATTAATCTTATAGATAAAATAGTTTTGATAAGATATTGGACTTATCGTTATTAACTCTTCGATCTTTGATAAATATTTGTTTTTTGTATTTATTTTCATTTATATATTCTATAAAAGCTAAAAATAAATTATTCTTTTTGAAAATTTTTTCATACTCTTTGCTATCGGTATCAGTATATCTATTAAGATTATGATCACCTTTTGGAATAGGATTTTTTTTCGGCACAAGTCTAAAAAAATCTATAAAATTTTTGAGAAAATATTTATCATTATAAAAAGCATCTTTAATAGATTTTATTTCATATTGATTAAACTTATCTATATTGACAAAATGGAATATGTGAGGATATTCTTTTATATTATACTTAAAGATTTTTAATTTGTCTTCATTATTGTGTTTTTTTGTAATTTCACTATAAATTTTTTTGCATTGTTTACTAAAAGCAATTAGCAGCTTTATTCTTTTACTATAATAAGGATATTGCTCTTTAATTAAAATTTGGATAATCTTGTCTATTTTTTCAAAATATCCTTTTTTGTATTCCTCACTTACTTCTTGATCTGATTTTATTATTTGTTTAAACCAATATATTGTTTTTAAAAATTTTTCAGAATTTAAATCTTTTGCAAAAACTTCTAGTTTATTATCACGAATTTGCAATATGTTTTCTATTTTATTTTTAAAATCGGCATCGCTACCGCCTTCATCAAAATAGGTGGTATAAGTTTTTTCAAATGTTAACAATAATTTAGATGATAATTGTCGAATAATTATATCATTTAATTTTTTTTCATCATTATCATTTATAATAAAAAAAATTATTTAAATACCTTGTGACAATATCGTAGTGACAATATCGTATATATACATATTACTCAGATTTCTTTTTTCTTTTCGTTGTATATAAAAGTCTTTTACGGCATTGAAAATTGCAAGGTAATGTTCATGTATCACTATTATAAATTCTTCTTTAATTGTTTTATCATAATGTGATTGAAAACATCTTTCATTAAAATATTTTATATGTTCTAATATTTTCAATAACAATCTTAGATTGCTATCGCAAATATCTTGATAGTGCTTTAAAACAATATCAACTAAATTACTTTTTAAACCATTATCTCGTATCAATTTCTCATCTTGCATAAATGCTTCTTCAATTAAAGCTTTTGCAATCTCATCATTATCTTTTAAACACACTTTATAATCAATAACTTTTTCTTTGTATTCTTGATACCAGTCATTATTGTTTTGTTTGGCATCATGCTGAGTTTTATCGTTGCTTGATGTTTGCATATTATTTTTAGCATTGTCTTCTTGTTTATTTAACTCATTTTTATTCAAAATAAGAACAACACTACATTCTTTGTCTTCTTTGAGTAAATTTACAAGTCCTAAAATTTCTTTCAAAGAAAGATTGTCAGATCTTCTTTCTATGTTATCAAAACACACAATAATATTATTAAAGTCTTCCTTTTTTAAAAAGGAAAAAATAGCATCAGGATTAATGTTAATTATTCCAGCGGATTTAATGTTTATAGTTTTAGATATAATCCGTGAAGTAACATTTACTGTTTTATTATAGTTCTGATGTATTTTAAAAACTATTTCTTCTAATATTTGCTTATAGCTTTCTTTGCCAAAAAGATCGATATAAACAACTTTTTTATCTGCATTTATTTTTTCTTCAACTTGTTTCCATAGATGAGTTTTACCTATACCCCAATGTCCATTTATGGTTAGACATACTCTAGATTTGCTAGTTAAAAACTCTGCAATTTTATCAATTGTGATATACATTTTACTCCTTAAGACCCCTACTCATATCAAAATTTTCAAAAAAATCATTTAAATAAAAACGAAAAGCATTCATTAGATCATAAGTTTGGTTTTTTAACTTATCATCTTGCGTATTTTTTTGAATATAAGATAAAAGCCCATATCTTTTAAATTTTTTAATATAAATATAAGTAGCTATTTTTTTATAAAGATCAAAAATTTTAAGTTGCTTGATTTCTATGTGTTTTTCAGAAATTTGATTTTTTAAATTTTCTTTTACAAAAAGCTTTATTTCTTTGCTGAAATTTTGTAAATCCATTTTTAAAACATCCTGTAAGAAATTATTAGAAATATTTATTTTTTTCAATTCTTCAAGCACACTTTTATCATAGATTAAACTCAGTTTAATGACAAAACCTAAAGTAAGGTTTTTTATTTCTTCATCTTTTAAAAAGTTTTTATAAATTTCTATGTAAATACTACGAATTTGTAAAACTAAATCTTTTTGACTGTCTAAATTTAACACACAATTGATTTTAAAAATTAAATCTTTTAGCTTTTTCTCATTTTTTTCTTCATATGCTTTAATGCTTTGAATTCCTAAATCTTTTAAATTATTTTCATCAAATAAACTTAACTGCATTTTATCTCCTTAAAAAATCATATCATAGAAGACATTTTCGCTAATGATTTTTAAATCTTGTCCTTTTAAAATCAATTCTCTAGCTCGTTTTAGCTTATTGCTAATTCCGCCTTTTATCATAGCACGATAATCATTATCTCCAAGAATTAATATATTGGTTTTTTTAGTAACGCTATCTTGATTTATACCACCTAAATCCGCAATGATTTGCATCGCTTGTGATCTTGTAAATCGCCCAAGTATACCAGTGATTACACAATTTTGATTATAAAGTGGATGTGAAATATCAAATTCTTGTATTTTAGCTTGTATATCTTTAGCTTTAGTTTGGGTTTGCCTAATTTGTGTTTTCAATCCATTATTAACAAGAACATCATTTTCGATAAGTGAGTTATCAAAAGCTGTCTTTTTTAACTCCATAAGACACAAATGTGTTAATTCGCAGTCTTTCTCCCCACGATGAGCATTTTCATAACAAATGTTGTATTGATTACACAAATCTTTTAAGCGATGATGTGCTAACTCTTGATTAATAAGTTTTGATAAGCGCATAGTATCAACAAAATCAAAGCTAAAGGGCTTGTTTAAATAGCACATAAAATTATCATATAAAAAATTAATGTCAAAATGTGCATTGTGAGCGACTAAAATATCACCACTTTTTAAAAAATCATCAAATTCTTTTAATGTTTGAGATATATCATTGCAATTTTTAATCATGTCTTCATTAATGCCTGTAAATTCTGTGATAAAACTAGGTAAAAAAGAAACTTTGATAAGTTTTGAAAACTCAGCTATTTTTTCATTGTTTTCATAACGCAAGGCAACAATTTCTAAAATTTCATTACATTTTGGATCAAATCCTGTAGTTTCCAAATCAATAACTACATAAGATTTTGGGAAATAGATTAAACTTTGCCCTTTAAACTCTCTACTTGGCTTTTTAACTTTAATAGGATTTCCATAGATATCAATGTCATAATTTTCCATTTCACACTCTTTGGATTTGATTGCCATTGCCGTTAATAATGATATTTTGGCTTCCATCAACATTAATTTTAACTTCTATGGAAACTCCATTATTTAGAGCTTGTATAAAACTCTTATCATTAAAAATTCTTACTATTCCACTGGCTACGCCATCGCTTATCCTAGAAACTTCTTCGCGTCTTATAGCTTCGTACACCTCTCTTTCTTTTCTACTTTTTTCTCTTATGGATAAAATCCATAAAACGATTATTGCGATTCCTAGTAAAACAAAAACGCCAAACGAATTAAAAAATTCGATCAAAGTATTTATAATTTCCATTTTTTACTCCTCTATTATTTTTTTTAAATTTTCTAATTTATTGATAAATTGATCTAGTAAAGCTTCGTTGCCATATTTTTCATACAAGGCTAAAAATTCTTGAAATTTATCATTATATTTACTGTTTTTTTGAAAATTTACAACATTATCTTTTCCTTGCACTATGACATTTTCATTTCCTTTTGTATTAATATTTCCGTTAATTATAGTATCGATATTGACGCCTAAAATTTTAGAAAATTCGTATAATTTTTTAGTTGGAATTGATTTCCTAGCTTTCCAAGTATCAAGTGTCCCATATGGAATATTTAGTTTTACGCACATTTCTTTATCGGTTTTACTATTCGTTTCATATCTTAAAAAATTTAAAATACTTTCAAAATCATTCATATATAGCCTTTTTTATTAAAAATAAAAATAATACATTTAAATACTTGACAATACTTTCAAAATCAAGTATAATTCTACACATAATTAATTTTACAAAATAAAATAATTATTTAATCAAAGCATAAAGTATGCCAAGTTTTAACTTAGAAAGTTTTTAGGAGTAAAGATGCAAGAAGCAAAATCAATTTTAGATGTTTTAAGTTTTAGAAAAACTGAAGAAAAGGAAGAGCTTAGAAAGTGTTTTAATTTTAGTGATGAGGTTTTTGAAAAAGGACTTAATTTTTTACATACAAATGATGAGATAAGCATAGAAGCTGTGAGTGATGGACTTTTTGAAAAAACGATTATCAGCATAAAGGTTTCAAAATGAAACAAGCTATAAAGCAAAAATTAGGTGTTAGTAGCATAACAGAAGCAGGGTTAAAACTAAATTTAGCTCACAATGTCTTAAATAGTTGGCTTTCAAATAATCTTACAAATGCAAAGGTTGAAATAGCCCTTTTAAAACTGGGTTTAAGAGAGGATGAAAGACTAATAAAACGCATAGAAAAGCTAAAAAGCGAGTATAAAAAGAACGAAATCCGTAAGCAAGCCTATGAAAAATCTATGAAAGAAATTAAAGCTTTATTAGAAGAGATCGAGGCGGCTTAAAAGCCTCATTAAGCACATTTATCTAAGCACTTTAAAATCGCATTTTTTAAAGTGATAGCAAAAAGTGTGCTTAAAGGGTTTTTGCAAAAGTTGCGTTAAGTGGATAAACGCCTACAATTGCGAACTTTAAAGGTTTGATATTTTTTAGATTGCTTCACTAGCCTTTTATGGCTAGTGTGTTCTTATATTCATTGCACTCACAGGCGACGGTGTGGAAAGTGGGCTTTTTTAAAGCTTTGTTAATTTACCAAAATACCAAAAGTCTTTTAGACTTTGAATGCAGGTCCTATGTTTTGGTTAGTGTTTAAATGAGGACTAATGAGAATTCTTTTAAAGTCCTCAAATTTATTTATTTCTTCTTAAATTAAGCCATCTTTTAAGATGGCTCTTAAGTCTTCATTTAAACACTAAAAAATTTTAAGGAGAATAAATGAATTTAGAACTTTTTAAAAAAGATGAAAACAAAGAAATAAGCTTAACTTCTTTAGAGATAGCAGAGCTTACAGGCAAGGAGCATTTTAATGTTATAAGAGATATAGAAACTTACTTAGAAAAAGTGGTTGAAGGGGGTGTCTTCAAATTTGAAGACACCTACCAAAACACACAAAATAAGCAATCTTACAAGTGTTACCGCTTACCAAAAAGAGAAGTATTGATTTTAGTGAGTGGATATAGTGTTGAGCTAAGAGCAAAGATAATCGATAGATTAGAATACTTAGAAAATGAGCTTAAAAAACAAAGTTATAAACCGCTTTCATTAAAAGAAAGTTTGCAAATGCAATTAGAACTTTTAGAGAGAAATGAAAAGCTTCAAATTGAAAATGTAAATTTAAAAAATGAAGCCAAAGAAAACGCACCACTTATTCACTTTGCAAATCGTATAAAAGATACTAATGATGCTATTTTAATAAGAGATTTCGCAAAAATACTTTATGAAAAAAATAAAATTGAAAT
>NZ_NXBD01000012.1:0-466 GCF_002383965.1 Campylobacter sp. 110
ATCTCATCCAAAGTAGATTTATGTATCTTAAAATCATTTGGCAATCCTGCAGCTTTGTTAAAGTCACTTCCCATATAACCATCTTTATCTACACTATAACCATAGGCTGTATCAGTGCTTAAATCTACTTGTTTATATTTTAGAGTATAAATAGAGTTTTTAAATTCACTAGATATATCATAATTAGGAGAACTTGTCTTACTACTTATACTAAAATTAGTATTATTGCTAGTATTTGTTGTATTAGTAGAATTTAATACTTCACTTCTTACTAGGGTTTGTGAATTTGCATTTTGAATTTCATTTAATTTACTAGCATTTTGTTTTAAAAAAGCATTAGCAAAACTTATTTTAGAATTTTCTTTACTTTCTTTATTAGCTTTTGCTTGTGAAAGTATAGAACCATAGTTTGAGTTATCATTGATGCTAAAGATACTCATATTAATTCCTTAATTTAGATTTTTCT
>NZ_NXBD01000013.1:0-2084 GCF_002383965.1 Campylobacter sp. 110
TACTAGCAATAATACTAATTTTAGTATAAGTAGTAAGACAAGTTCTCCTAATTATGATATATCTAGTGAATTTAAAAACTCTATTTATACTCTAAAATATAAACAAGTAGATTTAAGCACTGATACAGCCTATGGTTATAGTGTAGATAAAGATGGTTATATGGGAAGTGACTTTAACAAAGCTGCAGGATTGCCAAATGATTTTAAGATACATAAATCTACTTTGGATGAGATTAAAAAAGCTGCTGAAAATGAACCTTATATTGCAGATATGAAACAATATTTTGGTGTAAGCGAGTATTATACTAATATCGATATGGCTGAAACCATAAAACAATATTATAATCTTTTTTCTAATGCTTTAGGTCAAAGCTTTCCAAATGATAAAACAAGTTTTAGTGAAGCAGATATAAATTCTATGCCTAAGGGGTATGCTATAAATGGAATAAAATCGATGGATTTTAATGATCCAAGCAATAGAATGAATATCACTCACCTAAGAGATTTTTCAAATTCTTTAATTTCAAATGTTTATAAAACCCCTGAACAAGCAAAAGAAGCTGATGAAATTTGGCTTGATTCAGGATATATAATCAAAGGATTATCATCTGAGACTTTAGGTTTATCCTTAGAAGAAATCAAAAATGTTTCTAAAGGTGAAGATTGGCAATTTAATCCTGATATGTCAGTTTATCCACAAAATGAAGATGGAAGTTATTCTAAAGAAGCTTTATTTATGAGTTTTTTAAAATCTCAAGGTGGACAACCTGTTGAGAGTCCAAAAACCACACTTAATCCCACAATAGAAGCTTACAATAGGGCTATGGCTAAAGAGAGTTTTAGTGGTCCAGCCATACACTTAGATAGTATTATGACAGGTAAAAGTGACTTTAAAAGCTTTTTTAGATACTGGGCAGAGCGTGGCATAGCAGAAGGTGATTTATATATGTATGAAAATAACATTCCTAAAGAATCTGCTATGGGTAATTGGGCTTTAGATGCTGAAATTAAACAAGCTCTTGCTAATGGCTGGAAAGCAAAACCTAGCACTATTGATTCCTACGCTGATTCTATAATGGATAGATTAAATAATCTTATAGGACAAACTAGGGTTTAGGAAATAAATAAAAAGAAATTAATATCGCTTAATTGCGATATTAAAATCCAAAATGTTCTATTTCAAAATTCAAAGATTTTTGATTAAATTTGATTTAGGGTATTTATTATGATAAAATGAATTATATTACATTTTAAAACAAGGAGCTAAAATGTTTAAAAAACTATTGAGTGTTGTAGCTTTAGGTGCTTTATTGTCAAGTTCTGCTTTTGCAGAAGATATTCTTGCTAAAGTCAGTAATGGAGCAATTAGTGATAATAGTGCAGGTGTTAAAGTTCTTAGCCTTGATGAGATGAAAGAGGTTAAGGGTGGGTATCGGTTTCAAAGAGATAGTGCTTTTGATTATTATGCAGGTTCTCTAACTTCTTATGGATATGTTGTTTTGAATGATAACAGTAATGATCATAGAGAAGTAAGCAAACAACTTGGTTATTCAAGTAGTGGATATATCGTAGCCAAATACCGCTATGTAAATAACCAAAAAGATTACTATTTGCAATATTTTTCAAGCAAATACGGTTCAGGCACAAATATTTGGGCTTATGCAAATAGTCCTGCCTATGAAATTTTAAGACAATTTAAAAATCAATACTAACCACTCCCTCTGTTCCATTTTATTCCAAATTGGAACAGATCTTGCTTATATTATTTTAATATATTTAGATTGAAGGCAGAAAAATCTAAATTAAGGAATTAATATGAGTATCTTTAGCATCAATGATAACTCAAACTATGGTTCTATACTTTCACAAGCAAAAGCTAATAAAGAAAGTAAAGAAAATTCTAAAATAAGTTTTGCTAATGCTTTTTTAAAACAAAATGCTAGTAAATTAAATGAAATTCAAAATGCAAATTCACAAACCCTAGTAAGAAGTGAAGTATTAAATTCTACTAATACAACAAATACTAGCAATAATACTAATTTTAGTATAAGTAGTAAGACAAGTTCTCCTAATTATGATATATC
>NZ_NXBD01000014.1:0-1199 GCF_002383965.1 Campylobacter sp. 110
TACTAGCAATAATACTAATTTTAGTATAAGTAGTAAGACAAGTTCTCCTAATTATGATATATCTAGTGAATTTAAAAACTCTATTTATACTCTAAAATATAAACAAGTAGATTTAAGCACTGATACAGCCTATGGTTATAGTGTAGATAAAGATGGTTATATGGGAAGTGACTTTAACAAAGCTGCAGGATTGCCAAATGATTTTAAGATACATAAATCTACTTTGGATGAGATATATAGTTTCAATACAAGTTTTAAAGAACACACTGCAAACGATTTAGGCGTTTCAAATTATTATACAAACATAGATATGGCCGATACCATAAGACAATACTATTCCAAATTTAATCAAATTATAAATCATAGTTTTGGTAATTCTAATAAAACTAGCTTTAGTGTAGAAGATTTAAATTCTTTACCAAAGGGGTATAGTATTCATAATACGGATTTTAAGTTTATGTTTCAAAATTTAGATAGTCAAACTATAACAAATTTCTATAATACACAAGAACGATATAATGAAGCAGAACAATTAGGAATGTTTGGGCATATTAATATAGGCTTACAACCATTAAATTTCACTCCGCAAAGTATGCAAACTCAAAATTTAGATGAAAATAGTGCAAAATATACTTTTAATCCTGATATGTCAGTTTATCCACAAAATGAAGATGGAAGTTATTCTAAAGAAGCTTTGTTTATGAGTTTTTTAAAATCTAGCGGTGGAGAAGCTTTAGAAGGTGGTAATACAACATTAAATCCATTAGTTAAAGCACATATTGAAGCTATGACGAAAGAAAGCTTTGATGGCTCTTTAGCTTCCTTAGACGACATTATGACAGGCAAAGTAGATTTTGCAAGTTTATTAAAAGGTTATGCACAAGATGGCTGGCTTGATGCAGGTATTTATGCAATGGAAAAAGGAGTTGAATGGCAAAATGTATACGTAGGCAGTGGAATCTCTTTTGATAGAGAATTTCATCAAGCAAAAGCTAATGGTTGGAAAGCAAGCAGTGAAAGTATAAATTCTTATGTTGGATCTATAATGGATAGACTTAATAATCTTATAGGACAAACTAGGGTTTAAGGGTTATGGATAAGTAGGTTTAAAAACTTGTTTATCTATATAAAAAAATAGAAAAATCTAAATTAAGGAATTAATATGAGTATCTTTAGCATCAATGATAACTCAAACTATG